>JAFDJF010000789.1 GCA_019307645.1 Deltaproteobacteria bacterium | reverse complement strand
GACAAGATAGGAGAGGGTAAATGCGGTCTCGATGACGGGTTTATAGCGGTTATTCCCACGGTTCATGACCCGCTGCAGATTCCGAAAAACGGCGGTCATGTTTTAACCATGTGGAAGATGGCCCCATATGATCTGGACGGTGACAGCGAAAACTGGTATTCTCTCAAGAAGAAGGAAGAACATGCCCAGGGGTTTATAGAGGTAATGAGGAAATATGCGACAAATATGACCGATGAAAACATCAGGAACATCTACGTCTCCACCCCCGCAGAGTATTCCATGAAATTCATGGACATGAAGAGGGGATCTATCAAACAGGGCGCCTATCTACCCCTGCAGATGGGTTATATGAGGCCCAATGAGTTCTGTTCCAAACATCGGTCACCCATACAGGGCCTTTATATGGGCGGTGCCTGTACGTACCCCGGAGGGACCATATTGCTTGCCAATGGTTATCTGGCTGCTGGTGCAGTAGCTGATGAACTGGGTCTTGACAGGTGGTGGGAAGAGCCTGAAATAGTAAGAAACGCCCGGGAAAAAGGATTGCTTTAAAACCTCCTGGGGAGGAGAACGACTTTTTTCGATTGCACAAAAGGAGGTGCGAGTTATGAAAGGGTGGACAGGAAAGATACTAAGGGTAGATCTTTCAAATAAGACCTACAAGACAGAGGATCTTGATCTGGAGACACAGAGGCTGTTTATGGGGGGCCATGGCGTGGCCACGAAAATCCTGATGGATGAAATGGACCCCAGAGTAGATCCTTTGTCTCCGGACAACAAACTCATTTTTTCCATAGGACCGCTGACAGGGACCGCAGCGCCGCTGGCGTCAAGATACATGGTGACGACCAAATCGCCTTTGACAGGGTTGCTGGGCTTTGGAAACAGCGGAGGCTTTTTTGGCCCGGCAATGAGAAATGCGGGTTATGACCACATCATTTTTGAAGGAAAATCTGATACGCCTGTTTACCTGCTGGTAAGCGATACAGGTGTTGAGTTCAGAGATGCCGGCCACATCTGGGGCAAGGATACCGATGAGACTGAGGATATTATCAGAAAGGAAACAGAAGACTCAGGCAAAAGAGTGCGAGTTTCCTCTATCGGGCCTGCCGGAGAGAAGCAGGCGTTGATAGCCGCAATTATAAATGATAAACATCGCGCAGCGGCCCGATGCGGGATTGGGGCGGTGATGGGATCCAAGAACCTGAAGGCGCTGGCTGTCAGAGGTTCAAAAAAAGATGATGTGGCTGATGCCGAAGCCCTGAAAGGCCTTGCCAAAGAGGCTGTGAAAATATTCAAGGAAAGCCCTGAAACTGAAGCCTTTAATCAATTCGGGACCTCGGGGTTCGTGATGCTTCTAAACGAGATGGGCATTTTACCCACCAGAAATTTCCAAAGAACCGCCTTTGACGGTGCCGCGAACATCAGCGGTGAAGCGTTACAGGAAAAATACCTGCAGAAACCCAAGGCATGTTTCGGCTGTCCAATTGCGTGCGGCAGAGGTACTAAGGTTACGGATTCGGGATATGAGGGTGAGGGTGAAGGCCCCGAGTATGAGACCGTAGCCTTGTTTGGGTCCAGCCTCGGAAACAGTAATCTGGCATCGGTGACCAAAGCCAATTACCTCTGTAATCAACTGGGGCTTGATACCATATCTACCGGCGGAACCATTGCGTGCGCCATGGAGATGTTTGAGAAAGGCTATCTTACCAAAAAGGATACCGGCGGTATTGAGCTGAATTTCGGGGACAGTGAACTGATCGTTAAACTGGTGGAAGAACTGATCGTTAAACTGGTGGAAATGATCGGAAACAGAGAGGGCTTTGGAGACGTGCTTGCCGAGGGAGGGTTCAGACTGGCAGAGAAGTATGGTCATACGGAGTGTTTTATGGGGATGCACAAGATGGAACTGCCCGGTTATGAGCCAAGAGGCGCGAAGGGCATGGGGGTAACTTACCTGACTTCTCCCATTGGTCCCTCTCACTGCAGAGGATATACGATTCCATTTGAGATTATGCATACAGCAGGCAACCTGGATCCTGTAGAAGAAAAAGGAAAGGGGATGACTTCAAAGGCAGTGCAGGACATGACTTGTGCCTGGGACTCCACGGGACTGTGCCTTTTCGCGACATCCGCGCTTGGAATGGAAGAAGTCATGCCCATGTTGATGGCTGCCACAGGCACGGGTTATGCGCCGTTTCAATTTTTGGCAATTGGTGAGAGGATATTCAATCTGCAACGGCTTTTCAACCTGAAGGCAGGGCTCAAGCTGGAAGATGAGAGATTGCCTGAGCGGTTTTACAAAGAGCCCCTGCCTGACGGACCCAATGCCGGGGCTGTCCTGGATCTGAAAGAGACGATGGTGGAATATTTGCATCTCAGAGGCTGGGACGAAAACAGGATCCCCTACTATGGAAAGCTAAAAGGGTTGGGCATAGAAGCGTATTCAGTAGTGCCTCCGCTGGGGCAATAAGTGTGGAAAGGAGTGAAAAACCATGAGATTAAAGTCTACTGGTCTGGGAGCAACAGAGCTCTTCGGCGATTTGACGGATATGGAAAAGTCCATGTCCGGCGTGTTGATGAGGGTCAAGATAAAAAAGCCGGTTGTCTGGCGTGTCAGGGTGTTTCTTAGCGCTCAAGACTTGAGGGCGATTGTATGGCGTGCCCTGATGCCTCGAACCGTGTTCTTTGTAATAAAAACACTGTTAAGTAATCTGGGCTCTTCAGAAAAAAAAAAGATACTCAGTAACGCAGGTTCCTCAAAAGGGGGCGTCGTAAAGAGCGAAACATAAATCAGTCCTCCCCTAATCCTCTCCCCCTCAACGCCTGCCACATCGGGTTTCAGGGGGGAGGGGGTTTCCGAAATAGATTTTTAATTCCTATGCGGTTAAGAAATGAAAATTTGTTAAACATTATATCCAATCTTTAAGGGAGCAGAATAATGAGAGTCGCATCGACAGGACTGGGTGAAACAGAGCTTATCGCCGACGTCACCAGTATGAAACCGGAAGGTGATCTTCTGGGGCTTTATGCAATGGCCACATCGCCTGCGGAATGGCTCCTGGAAACCTATCTGGAGCCCAAAGACATATGGCCGGTAGTGGTAGGGTTTCTTCGTCCCTCCATATTGTGGGCGATTGTGTTGAGTTTCCTTTTCTTCTGGAAAAAGGGCAAGGAACCGGAAAAACTTTAATCAATTGAAGCGTTCGCTGGAAGTTCTATTGTTAATAACATCGTGTCCATCCAGAAATAAGATAGTTTTCGTAAGGTCAAGGAAGATGAGGATTTTAACCACAGGAATATACGACAATATTTCGAGGATTAAAATCCGAATCTGACGCGGAGAT
>JAFDJF010000203.1 GCA_019307645.1 Deltaproteobacteria bacterium | reverse complement strand
CTGCGTACAAACCTCTGATGACTGAGCCGTCCTTTCTTTTCACTTCCCCGGCTTCCTCGTCCACAACCAGTCCACCCAGCGTGATTGTCGGACAGTTGAATAAAGGAGCGCCCAGGGAGCAGTCTATGGCATAATATGGTGGTTTAATCGGCTTTACAAAATCAGCCATTTTACCCTTGGGATCTGCCTTACCGCTTGAAGCAACATCATTATATTCCTGCAGGGTTGCCCGAAGACCGGCTTCATCAATGCCGCATTTTTTCGACAGCGCCTTGATCGAACGCGCCTTTTTATTGTTGTAATAAAGATTAGTCAGCGCCCACATGGTCTGGAAAAACTTGGCCTTGTCAGGAAGAATATCCCGGTGAGCTTTTTTCCAGGTGTCAGATCCGATTATCAGAAAACCTTCGTCGCGATGCTTTTCTACCATGAGTTCGGCGGTCTGGGCGCCATAATACATCTCATTGCAGATGCGTTCCCCCCTGCGGTCAACCAGAATTCCCTTAATAAATGCCTCAGGCGGATTAATAAAACGCCATGCTGAAACCCGATTCATTTCAGCGGTTGCGCCCCCAACATCCATCCCCAATTTTATTCCACTGCCATCATCGCCCAGTGTTCCGAGAGACATTGCACGCCTGTATGCAGGTGCATGTTCTTTGATCATTTCCCGGTTAAAGACAAAACCGCCTGCTGAAATAATCACGCCTTTTCGTGCACGCACACGGATTTTACGCCCTTTCTTTTCAAGGTTCTCAAAAGCCTTTTTAAAGTATCTGGCCGCGGGCGGATAAAAGAAAATCAAATATCGCAGCTTGTATGCCAGGAAGTTCAAAAACATGTGCTTCCTTGTTTTGATGCCGCGGTCTTCAATTGACGAAAGTTCGAGCCCTGTTACATTTCCATTCTCATCAGTGATAAGCCTTGTTGCTTTGCTTTGCGTACGAATTCTGATGCCCCGTTCCCTGACAGCTTCTTTCAACGGTTTAAAAAGCGCCTGCCCTGAAATCCCTTTGCCTCTGGCCCTGTGTCCGCGAGGCGCAGGCGTTGCGTCTTCAATAAACGGGGCAAACGATTCATTTCCGGAATAGTAGAGATAATACCTGTCCGACGGATAGGATGTTTTATACGGGCAAAATGAAGCTTCAAAAGGAACGCCATGTTTTTCAAGCCATGTCAAATTGTCATTACTCTGTTCACAAAATGTTTTTAGCGTACTGTCTTTTACAACGCCTTTTACTTCACGCCTGAGATAATTGAACATGTTTTCAGGCGTATCATCAAATCCGGCCTCCTTCTGATATCTGGTGCCGCCGCCGGTATATACGACGCCGCCGCTGGCATTTGTGGCACCACCTCCGTTGAAACGTTCGATGATCATCACATCAGCCCCGGCATCAGACGCTTCTATGGCCGCACAGGCACCAGCGCCCCCGAAACCCACCACGACCACGTCCGCTTCATCGTCCCATTTGTCCGGTGTATCTTGAGCAGAATGGTTTCCGGGAAACTGTTTGAATGAATTATTAGAAAGATGTGAAAAAATGTTTGTCAGTTTTAATAAATTCATTCTTTCCTCCATGGTTCCGGTTTAGAGGCAAAGGCAGCCTCGGAGACTGGTTAGCTGTAACGAAACGCCTTCACCTGAGCACGAATCTTTAGGTTCGTGGCATTGCCAGGAGGCTGGAAATATCCTGAATGCTGATTTCTTTTTCAAGGTTAAGTGTCTTTAATGCATCCTGGAGCATGTGGAAACAAAAGGGACAGGATGTTACGAGAGTATTTGCTTTTGTGTGCTGCACCTCTTGAATCCGCAGGGTATCGATTCTCTCTCCTTCTCTGGTATCCATCCAGAAATGACCGCCGCCACCGCCGCAGCAGCGGCTCATTTCCCTGCAATTTTTCATTTCAACAAGTTCGGATTTGATTGCGGTGTTTATAACCTGCCTTGGCGCATCAAATATCTTCTGGTACCTGCCGAGATAACACGGGTCATGATATACCATTGTGCCCGGGTCCCCGTTTTCAGGTTTTGCCAGCTTGCCGGTCTGAAGCAAGTCCCGGAGAAATTCGCTGTGGTGAACGACATTGAACTTCCCTCCAAATTGAGGGTACTCATTTTTAAATACATTGTAACAGTGCGGACAGGACACCAGGAGTGTTTTGAAGTCCCGGCTGTTTAATCCCTCAATCTGGCCTTTTGCAGCGGTTTGAAAAAGATTCTCATCACCGCAAATGCGTGCAGGGTCTCCGCAGCATGTTTCCCCCTTACCCAGCACACGGAAGTCTATCTCGGTTTTGTTGAGAATATGAATAAGATCCGTGGCTATTTTTTGTTTGTCTTCATCAAATGTGGTCAAACAGCCGATCCAGTAAAGAACATCGCACGAGCCTCCCTCATCCAACACCGGAACATCCAGGCTCTCGATCCAGTCGACCCGTGTGAGCTGTGATCCAAAAGGATTCCCCTGCGTTTCCATTGATCTTATTATCCGGGTAACATCAGCATCAGCGCGGCCTTTCATGGTTACTTCATTCCGGCGAATGTCCACGAAGGTATCCACATGGGCGATATACGCCGGACAGGCCTGTATGCATGCCATGCATGTGAGACAGCGCCACACATATTCCGGATCAAATGCATTGCCGACAATTTCCGTACCCGTTTCCGGTGTGTCTTTCTGCCCTTCGGTTCTGAGGACAAGATCTTTCATGTCCGCGATGAACTTCTTCGGCGAAAACGGTTGTCCTGCAATAAACGGCGGGCATACTTCCTCGCATCTTCCGCAGGAAACGCATGCGTCAAAATCCAGACGCTGTTTCCATGTGAAATCATTGGTCGTGTCTATTCCGACATTGAAATCTTCTTCATCAAAATCATCGCTTTCGATTAAGGCTTCCAGGTCGACCCTGTCAAGCTCACCGGGAGGTTTCATCTTAGAAAAAAAGGCATTTGCCGGCAGTGTCAGAACATGTACAAATTTCGTATAGGGAATGGTTGCTATCCACAAAAAAACAATAACAGAATGGGCCCACCATACGGCCGCATGCAGTATGCTTCCGGAATCGGCATCAACCCCCGAAAAGAGGAAAGATACCATATAACCCACGGGCGAAAGTGCGTGCCACTTGTCCCCGGCAACGCCCATGCGGATCCCCTCCACCACAAACCCGGTAATGATGATAAGTGCCAGGAGCAAAAGCGCCCATGTATCGGCAAAAGCAGTTTCCAGGGTCGCAGGTTTTTGGACAAAGCGCCTCCAGAAAGCCATAAGGACACCAACTAAAATAAGAACGCCCGCCAGTTCTGCGCCAACTGTAAAAAAAACATATAAATAACCATTAAAAAGGGATGTGCCGATGTCATAGTCGAGGAGAATGATACCTGTGGTGACAAGTAGGAGGAGAAATGAATAAAAGATTAAGCTGTGAAATAATCCCGGATACCCTGACTGGCGAGCCTTGTTTTGAAACAGTACTTCCTTAATCGCAAACCGGAGCCGTTTTGCCGGGTCTGAAAATCGCTCATTGTCGGCTTTTCCCTTTTTCCAGAATTGTATTCGCCTGTAAACACCGAAACCAAAGCATATGAGTGAGATAAGAAAGAGAACATAAAGCAACCCAATGCCGCTTATGTTCCACATGATTTCTCTGGTTGCCTGTGAGAGAGGTTCCATTACATTCTATTCACTCCGGCATCAGATCATTCAAACGTTCCACAGCGTCCAGATAATCCTCGATCAGTTCCTGAATGACCAGTCGCACAGGTTTAATCGTGTTGATGGAACCAATGATCTGGCCGCAGGGATTGAACGCCACCTTTTGGGATGGCGCGGGATACATGTTTGTGCGTACGACAGCCTCTGCAGTTACCATGAACTGCAAGGGCAGCCCCAGTGCATCAGGGGTGTCGGCTGCATCCCAGGCATCGGTCCAGTCGTTTCTCAGCATCCGGCAGGGTTTTCCGGTAAAGGCGCGCGAGCGCACGGTATCGCGGCTGGTGGCATTGAGATAAGCCTGTTTTCCGTCGGGCGTCCAGTCGGATTCAGTCACTGTGAGCCAGAGCGAGCCCGACCAGACGCCGGCAGCGCCCATGGCCATGGCAGCCGCCATCTGCCTGCCGCTGCCGATTCCCCCTGCCGCAAGTACGGGTAAAGGATCAACCGCAGCAATGACTTCAGGCCAGAGGACGATGCTCCCCACGTCTCCCGTATGGCCGCCACCTTCTCCCCCCTGGCAAATAACAATGTCTATACCGGCCTCTTTGTGGTAAAGGGCCTGTTTTACGCTGCCGCAGAGCGCGGCAACCATGCGCCCGGTGTCTTTAATGTCTTTAACCACATCTGCCGGAGGTGTGCCGAGCGCATTGGCAATCAACCGCACCTTTTCGTGCTTGAGTGCCGTCTCTACAAGGGGAGCGGCTGTGGCAGCGGTCCAACCGAGCAGTTCCATTACACTCGTTTCTTCGGAAAGTTCGGGTACGCCGGCATCGGCAAGGAGTTTTTTTGCAAAATCCCGGTGTTCCCTGGGAATCATGTCACGAAGTAATTTTTCGAGCTCTTCGGCAGACATATCTTTTTCCTTGCCCTCGTACTTGGCCGGGATTACGATGTCAGCCGCATAGGGATTATCTCCCACATGATCGTCGATCCATTTCAGGTTTTCTTCAAGCTGATCTGCGGTAAAGCCCACAGCACCCAGCACGCCGAGCCCCCCGGCATTGCTGACTGCCGCCACAACATCACGGCAATGGGTAAATGCAAAAATGGGATATTCGATTCCGAGTTTATCACAAAGTTCTGTTCGCATGTTTAATCCTCCATTATAGTTTGCTCCGGCATAAGATCATTCAGACGTTCCACTGCATCCAGATAGTCTTCAACCATTTCCTGGATCACCAGTCGGGCAGGTTTAACGGTATTTACGGAGCCAATGATCTGACCGGCAGGATTGAACGCCACCTTTTGGGCCTTTGCAGCATATGTGTTTCCGCGTACAACAGCCTCGGCAGTTACCATAAACTGCAAAGGCAGACCCAGCGGATCAGGGGTGTCAGCAGCATCCCATGCGTCGGACCAGTCGTTTCTGAGAAAACGAGCGGGCTTTCCGGTCCAGGCGCGTGTGCGAACGGTGTCACGGCTGGTGGCGTTGAGATAAGACTGTTTGCTCTCTTCCGGCCAGTCGGACTCAGTCACCGTGAGCCAGAGCGAGCCCGACCAGACGCCGGCAGCGCCCATGGCCATGGCCGCCGCCATCTGCCTGCCGCTTCCGATTCCCCCTGCGGCAAGCACGGGTAAAGGATCAACTGCAGCAATGACTTCGGGCCAGAGGACGATGCTCCCCACATCTCCCGTGTGGCCGCCGCCTTCCATACCCTGACAGACTAGGATATCAATACCTGCTTCTTTATGCTTAAGGGCGTGTTTTACACTGCCGCAGAGCGCGGCAACCATCCGTCCCGCATCTTTAACGTCTTTGACCACATCTGCAGGAGGTGTACCGAGCGCATTGGCAATGAGGGCCACCTTTTCGTGCTTGAGTGCGGTCTCTACAAGGGGACCGGCTGTGGCTTCGGTCCAGCCGAGCAGTTGCGCTACTTCTGTTCCTTCGGGAAGTTCGGGTACGCCGGCATCGGCAAGGAGTTTTTTTGCAAAAT
>JAFDJF010000788.1 GCA_019307645.1 Deltaproteobacteria bacterium | reverse complement strand
GGCGCGCTTTTTGTTCATCGTTGGCACCGGCCATCAGGGTGGGCGCAAACATGCCCACAGCAAATGCATCCACACCCGGGGCATTATAATATCCTCTGACTTCATCGAAGACGACCTGCTCCATGATGGACGCATCCCGACCGCCGTACTGCCTGGGCCATGCCATGGAAAGCCAGCCTTTTTCCGCCAGCTTTACAGCCATGTATTTGTGGAATGCAAAGCCCTCTTCGGTGTCATAGACACCCTCCAAACCGCCGTTTCCGAATTGCAGCGGTGCGTTTTTCATTTCACCCTCGAAAAACGCCATAAATTCCTGTTTTTTAGATTCTTCCTCTTTTGTCAATCTGAAGTCCATCTTTCCCTTCCTTCAGCAAGGCAAATGCTGTTCGATAAAATTATGATAGTGTCGATACTTCATCAGGGATGGCCGTATAATTCAGGATTTATCTGTCTCTATATCCAGTAAGCCCGCCTTTAAAAGCTTTTTTGTAATTTGGTAAATATCTTTTTTGTCACCTTGTTTTCTAATCCCTGCCGCAAGTATGTAAATGATCACAATATTTTTATCAACTTTGTAAATGATTCGATATCTTCCTGCAGCATGTATTGAACGAAATCCGGACAGTTCTTTTACTAGTATTTTGCCCTGTTTATCAGGCTCTTCTGCTAATCTTTCGATTCGATTGAGAATCGTTCGTTGGATTTTCTTATCAGGAATTCTTTCAATAAGGGCAAGGCACGTGTCGGTAATTAAGATTCTATATTTCACAATCTAAGCCTTTTATGCGCGTCAGATAGTGAATGGGTCCGACCGGCTTTGACGTCCTCTATAGCTGATCTCAACTGCTTGATTAACCCAGGATCAGACAGGACCTCCAAGGTTTCCAGCAGCCCTTCATACAATTCCCAGCTCATAACAGCCATTACTTCTTTATTTCTCCTTGTAACTGCAAAGATCTGATCTTTAGCAGTTTGATCAGGAAGTTTCATAAATTTATTTCTAGCCTCGGTAATTGGAATTCTTTGCATTGTAGTGTCCTCAATAAAAAGCCAGTTTATAGTTCTTGAAATATATGTACATATAAAGGTACATCAGCATGTACATATAGTCAACTTGTTTTTAAGTGATGATGATAATTTTTCAATTCTGATCGGGACGATCTTCAAATTTGGAAATCCTCCCACCGGGTCGGTATCCCGGTCATCCGTCAGGCGGTTTACGTTAGGGGCATTCCAGCCGTGGGGAACTTCGACAAACCCTTTCAGGATACTGTGGTCATACATCACCTTCACCTGAATGGTGATTTCCCCGATCCTGGATACAATCCGCACCGCCTCCCCGTCCTGAATTTTAAGTTCTGAGGCATCGTCCTCGTGAATTTCTGCCTGGGCCCGGGGAATTGCCTTTTTAAATTTTCCGATTTCACGAAAACGGGAGTGATAGTAAATCGCCTTTCTCGTCCCGCTGATCATCCGTAGGGGAAACTCGGGTGTCGTGGCTGCCAGGTATCCAGGTGGTGTGTAAACCGGATGAGGGGAACAGCCAAGCTTATCCAGATGCTGCGAGGTGAACTCGAACTTTCCGGAAGGGGTTGGGAACGAACGGGTTTTATATTTTTTACGCTCATTTTTTTTATCGTAGACAATACCCTCCGGGTTTGCCTCCAGCTCTTCAAGGGAAATCCCGGCAGGTTCCAGCAACCAGCGGTTGACCGCCTCCTCGTTTTTCCACGGAAAATACGCATCACCAAAGCCCAGCCGATGTGCCAGGTCACTTTTCGCGACAGCCCCACCCGCTGCGCATCCGGATAAATATGAAGCTCGGACCTTTCTAAAAAGGAAGCCGCCGGAATAATATAGTGGGCGAGTTTCGCGCTTTCCGTCATAAAAAGATCACGTGCCACCAGAAGATCCAGATTGGCAAAGGCTTTTGCCACCTTGTTGGCATTGGGGTTCGTCAACACGGGATTGGTGCCGGAAAAAATCAAGCCCTCAATGGGATACGTTCCCTTGCCGAGCATATAATCGATGCCGGGAAGTGAATGGCACTTGCCCATCACATCGTAAAAAAGTGGATAGTGAGCATATCCTGCCGGTTGCATCTCTCTGAACTGCCTTTTGCTCAAGGGATTGAGTTGGTTGACCTGGATATCCTTGTTCCATGGCTCACCACCCTCGATGTCGATTGCTCCGCACAAAGCACTCAGTGAGGC
>JAFDJF010000202.1 GCA_019307645.1 Deltaproteobacteria bacterium | reverse complement strand
GCCGGTGGCCGTACTCGAATCTATCCCAAAGGAACAACCCCAGCCATCCTTGAAGGACTTGATCGTGTCATCCATGCCAACGAGGAGCTTGACCGCCCAGTCATCAGCATAGTCATCATCATTACCATGCTTTGGCGCATTAAGGAAATCCTGATGCATCACCTCGTGCCCCTCCCAGTTGGTCTGCAATGCGGTTAATAACTCCTCCATAGTATACTTCTTCTCATCGAAGATCAGCTTCTGGATAGCTGCAAGGGAGTCGGACGCATTGATTGCTGCATAGACAATGATACTCGGCCAGGTATCGTCTTCTTTATTGAAGCGTAACAGGTCGATTCCCCGCTCGAGCGTCACATCATTCAAGAGGGAATTGGCCGGATCCGGCTTGTGATCCATCAGGACCTGCTGAACGATATTCCAGGAAACCTGCCCGATCTTCGAATAGTACTTGACTCGCTCAAGAAAAGCTTCCAGCAACTCATCTGCCGACTGCATCTCGGTCGCTTTTTTCCCGGCGGGAAAAACGATATGCCCTGCTCTAGTCTCTTGGTCGTTCCGGTGCAGCACATCTTCCAGGACCATGACGGAATTAAGGGTTCCGACGTTGACCAGGCCGGTACATATCTGGGCCGTGCCTATGATGTTATAAGCGACACACCCAATGGGCCGCGCTTTCTTTGCATCCTCGGGAGAATAGCCTCTCATCAGTGCCCACTTTTCCAGCAAATCTTCGTTGAAATAGGAGGGATGGCCCAGACCGGTTCGCACCAGATTAATGGCTGTTTCCATTACCTCTGGCGCGATGTCCGGGTGGTAGCGTAGGGCCATCGGGGGCTGGGTCAGGCGCAGATAGGCCAGGGCTTCCATGACGATGCAGCTCAAATCATTGGAGGCGTCTTTTCCATCCAGGGTGGTGCCGCAAATATTGGCGGTGTATAAAGTATTGGAACCCGATATGCCCGCAAATATGAGGGGCCACTCTAGGGGACAACCGATCTCCTGGATCTTCATGAAGAGGCACTCTACTAATTCAAGCGCATCTTCCCTCTTGATCCGGCCCGCTTTCATATCAGCTTCATAATATGGCCACCATATTTGGTCAAACCTGGCACCACTGGCGACGCCCCACCGGGCAAAGTAGTGGACCACTACCTCCGTGGTCCAATAGAACTGGAGGCTTTCATGGAAGGTTCGTGGCGGATTGGCAGGAACATGTTGCAGAATCTCTGCCATCTCTTCCAGTTCCTTCCTGCGCTTATCGTCCTGCTCTATTGCAGCCTGCTGTCTGGCTAGGGCGGACAGTCTCTCCCCATAACGAATGATCGCTCGGCCACATCGCACCATCGCCTGCCAGTTGTACTTTTTCTCAAGATACTCGCCCGGATCCATCTCGGTGACTTTCTCATCCAGCTCTTTCAGGCTGGCCTCAGCCGATGCGATTCTGGCGGCCAATCCATCCCTGTACAAGACGTCCCAGTCCCAGGATGGAGCGACTAACCCCGCCTCCCAGGTGTTGGTGATAAAGGTCCCATGACTCAGAATTGCTGGCGCTACTTCTTCGGGCAGTGCTGACTTGACCAAGCCTACTATGCTCCTCTCCTTCCAATAGGGGCAGATGTCTTCAACGATCTCTCGCCTTTCCTCGTCGGTCACAAGCCCGGCGAATCCTCCCGTTGTTACCGCTTCCGGCATCCAGTCCACATTGGTTTCCGGGTACCATCTGATTTTATCGGCTCCACCGTTGGGATCACCCACTAGAAGCTCGCCTTCCTTGATGAAAATGGGCATCTCATCACATAGCTTTTCAACCATCCGGGCATACTGCAGCACCTTCGGCTGCCCCTCGGTCTCCCTGAACGCCGCGGTTGTAATGCGGGTCCTATCCATACCAATCCTGACTCCCGGGCGAAACCGACATTTTGGCAGACCGACGGATGCGTCCTCCAGCTCGTTATCAGTCACTGAAGCTTTCCAAAACATTGCATCTCGCAACTTCTTGGTACGGGGTGTGGATCCATACCCCCAATCAAAGGGTACGGCCCTTTTGACGCTCTCCTCCATGGAAATTCTTTTTGGTTCTGATGTTATGTTCATTGATCCTACCTCCTTTATGAAGTTGGATTACTTTTAGAGCACTCTTTTGTAGTTAGTTCTCGTTTAGAGCACTCGCCCGATTAATGAACATAGAGATTGGGTCTCATATTCCAAAGAAGTGTAAAATCTGCACTGCCCAGTAAGAAAAATTGATGGGAAAAGGATAAGAACTAACTTTACTATATAGAATGTATATAGAAAATTGAGTTGTATGTCAATATTATATCGGCGGGAAAACTTATGCTAATTGGGACGTAAATGGAATAATTGTAAAGATCTTATTCAATCCGCTTGGCTATTGCATTCAACTGGCAAGATATCGAAGTTAGATTTGCCTAACAGTTAAGTATGCTTGGCAAATTCATAACCTTGAGCCAAACGAATATTATTGCATATTTGATAATGCATACATAACCTTATCAAATAATTGAGGCCGAGGCAAACCCCATACAACCCAAACCGGGAGGTGCATCATAAAATTATCAGAGGCCATTGCATTTTTTTTTATTACCAGATGGCTATTTATAGTAAAAGTACACTGAGGAACTATAAAAGCCTACTAAACAATTTTATCAGCTATATCGGGAATATAGAAATAGTTGTCATAACCACAGACGAAGTTTTGGCCTTTCTTAATAAAATCACTGAAGGGACCAAACAATCAACCAAAAGACTCCGATAAAGATGTGTCCATGACCATGCGTTATGCACACCTGACTCAGGCGAAAAAAAAGAAGGCCGTCAACCTTCTGAACGGCCTTACATCTAAGAAAAATACGGAAGTTTTATGTCACAAAAGTGTCACAAATTCAAATCTGAGAGCTTCCAATATCTCAGAAACTTAGTATTTTTAGCACCCTACCCTATTTTCGGCATCAGCGTCCACTTGATCACCCACAAAGCTGATTCCACCAATAATAAGAATAAATCACATCTCCGGGATTTTTAATCCGTACCAGGACTCTGATCCAGTTGAGGAATTCCGAGTGAGGCGAGGTTCCCGCCATCCACGACCAGACACGCGCCGGTTATGAACGATGACTCGTCTGAACCCAGGAACAGAATGGCATTGGCAACTTCCTCGGGTTCACCCATACGACCCAGGGGAATGATGTTTTCTATGGCGCGAAGCGTGGCAGGCTCAGTATACGCGGCCTTCACAGGCTCTGTTGCGATAAAGCCGGGAGTCACTGTATTGACACGCACATTTCTCATCGCGCCCTCTATGGCAGCCGTGCGTGTCAGATTTTCAATGGCGGCCTTGGCGGCACCGTAGGCACCTAGAGCCGCTTGTCCTCCATGACCGGCGCTGGAACCAATGTTTATGATAGACCCTCGCCCCTGTTTCGCCATGATCGGCATAGCGGCCCGAATCCCATAAAAAGTGGCGTCTAAAGTTGTACTGAAAGCAGCATGCCAGTCTTCAGTACTCATATTCTCAAGCATCCCCATGACCATCCCGAAGGCGTTGTTAACGATGATATCCAATCTGCCGTACTTTTCCCTTATAGATTCTACGAAAGCCGTAAACTCGACATCGTCGCTGACATCTACTGATTGAGGATCAGCCCTGCCGCCGGCATCCTCGATCTCTTTGGCTACCGCCCGAAGCGGTTCTATCCTGCGGCCACACATGGCAACCGTTGCACCCTCACGTGCAAAAAGCCTGGCCGTTGCTGCCCCAATGCCTGTTCCCGCCCCAGTAATAATAGCCACCTTGTCCTTAACGCGCTGCCCCATTTGAATCCTCCTTCAGGTGCATGATTTACTATGGCGCTGGTATCACCTTAATTTGAAAAGTCACGGCTTTTGGTGTGCATCATTCACTTTGCCATGAAGCCGCCGTCAACGGGCATGGCATGACCGGTTACAAACGATGCCTGATCGGAGCACAGCCAGACGACAGCCTCGCCGATCTCTTTTGATCCTCCTATTCGTCCTATGGGAATGTCGTTTTTTAGATTTGCTTCCAGCTCCGGGAAATCGGCAATTGCAGCCTCCATGGCAGGTGTGTAGATCATGCTGGGGCACACAGCATTGACTCGAAGGCCTGCCTGCGCATACTCCAGTGCTGCTGTTTTTGTCAGCCCGATGACGCCATGCTTGCCGGCTGAGTAAACAGGCATGCCGGGAAATCCGACAAGGCCTGCTACGGAAGACGCATTGACGATCGCTCCGCTACCCTGCTTGAGCATCTGCATGATTTCATATTTCATGCACAGCCACACACCTTTGAGATTTAGATTAATGACGCGCTCCCAGATCTCCTCACTGGATTCTGCCAGGGGAGACGCTTCTCCAACGTTTCCCCCGGCATTATTAAAGGCGCAGTCAAGGCGGCCATACGTGTTGACAGCCATATCGATTGCCCTTTCTACCTCTGAGGCTTGGGTCACATCAGTTTTAACAAACATGGCTTCATTACCATCAGCTTTGATAATTTCAACAGTCTTCTCACCGCCTTCTGCAGAAATATCAGAAACCACGACTTTTGCACCTTCACTGGCAAAGAGAGTGGCTGTTGCCTGTCCAATTCCTGAGCCGGCCCCGGTAATAAGGGCTACTTTTCCATCCAGTCTGCGCATATGTGATCACCTCTTTTCTAGAAAATCTATCTGATCGTGAAGCAGAATTTGCCTTATCTTATTCCGCGGTGAGCCTATAAATATGCCAGCCACCGCGAATATAGTCGAGATTGCTGTCCGTGGTGGTTCCTATGTATAGGTCACCGTTAATGACAATCGCATTGCGAACACCGTTGCTGCAAGGGTTGTCAAAGCCTGTCAGCGTTTCAGCCTTTGCAGGGGAATCGGCTGAATCAAAACGGTATAGGTCAAACCCGGGATAGAAATCACCTTCTTTTATCTGCTTACCCACTGTTCTCAACACTTCAGATCCCTTTACGTCGACATTTTCATCTATAATTGTCTTTACGCCGCCTGAAACATCAAATGTTCCAAGATACAGCTTGTTATTCCACTTTATGAGCGTAAAGGTATAGTCATTGAACAATTCTCCGAATCCAGACGGCCCGTACAAAGGCCTTAAACCCGCTTTGTTTGGTTTCAATTCCCAATCAGCGCCGTTAAAAGCCCAGAGTTCTTTATCACCATATAAAAGCTCAGTTACAGGTTTTTCAGGATTTGCAAAATTCGTTCTGAACACGCTGGTTTTTCTGTGGGATTTTAAAATAGCCTCCTTTGAGCCGCGCAGTTTCGGGTAAAAAAAGCAGAGGGCATGATAAGTCTGCCCTGTTGGGTGCATTGACCCCCAGTAGACATATCCGTCAAATTCCGCCAAAGCGCCGATCAGCCAGCCATTTGCCGTAACCGGATCAGGATCGAAATCTGCTGCATCAAATACTTTTTTAAACACGGCCTTGTTGTCTTTTGTAAAGCCACCGGCAGGCATCGGATTTGACGCGTACAAGCCTGCGGCTACGGTTCTGGAACCCCAGGTTGTTACCAGGACTTCTCCCTTGTGCATAATCAGTTCCGCGCCTATGCCGGCATTTTCGAAATCGCCGACGACTTCAAACCCGGGGGTTTCTGAATTCGGATCCCTGCCAAAGGGATGTTCTTCTGTTCCGATCCA
>JAFDJF010000002.1 GCA_019307645.1 Deltaproteobacteria bacterium | reverse complement strand
TCGATATTCGGTTTTTAATTAATCCTGGCTGAATGAATATTCTGGCAATCAAATTGTTCACTCCTTAATTTAACGGCATTGCCTGCGCATTTCTGACCTTTTCTAACCTTCACGGATCATAGAAGTCAATGTTATCTCCACTTGCCAAAATATTATATGAGATCGATCTTGTTCAAAATAGGTTCTATTTGGAAAAAATGTAGGGTGGGCTGTGCCCACCATTTTGATAGGTGGGCACAGCCCACACTGCTATTATCTTTTGTTGCTAAAATCAGCTTTTCACTTCAAAAAGCCCGTGAACCGTGAACCTTGAACCCTGAATCTGAGTAGTTATAATCTTTTTTGGTAACTTCTCAATAAATCCGGGTCGGGCCGTGGGGGGTCTCTTTTTAGAAGCCCGCATATTTGAGAGTCATTCTAAAATGACGGCAGCTTGCTACGCAATTTGTTTTTAGGGGCCTACAAAGCGCGTCTCCCGCTCCAAGTTACCCTTCGCTGCCTTTACGTTGCTTGAAATCCAGGCTTGGCGGGTATAATTGCAGCCGTCATTTGTGATGCGGGCCTCCAAAAAGAGACCCCCACGGCCCGAACCGACCCGAATTCCTGCCAAAAAACCGTTTTTTCATTCGCCCCCAAGAAAGTTTCAGTTTTAAGACAACGAATGGCAATAAACAGGCCAGGCCCCGGTTCCAAAGAACTTGCATCGCATAATAAAAGGGCTATACTGCCGAAACGCTGTTGTCAGGACCCGGGTCGAGTTAAATTGTCTTGACCTCGGGGCTCCCTGAGTGGAATGGCGGAATAATGGTCTATTTGGAATTTTGACAATGCATCACCTCTTCATCTTTTATACCTAACATTCCAGGTCTCCAACACGCCATTAATAACTCAGTAATTTCAGTAAGTTGTAAAAATCCAAGAATGTTGAACAAAAAAATATTCATTACTCTTTTTCTTGCCGTTTTTGTCACGACAACAGGCATGGGGCTGGTTGCGCCCCTGCTCCCTGTCTATGCCCATGAACTGGGTGCCGGGTCTTTTCAGATCGGCCTCATCTTCGGCGCTTTCTCCTTGTCAAGGAGTGTATTTGTCCCTTATTTCGGCAGACTTTCTGATCGAAAAGGGAAAAAAGCCCTTATGACAACCGGGCTTTTTCTCTATTTTTTCCTGTCACTGCTCTACGCGGCGGCAAAAAATGTTGAGGCCCTGATTCTCTTGAGGTTGGCCCACGGGTTCGCATCGGCCATGATCCTGCCCGTGGCCCAGGCTTATGTTGGTATGATGATACCCGCACAAAAAGAAGGGCGAATCATGGGGTTCTTCAATCTTTCCCTTTACGGTGGACTGAGCTTAGGGCCATTGCTGGGAGGTGTTGTCAGGGACGTGTTCAATATTCAGGTTTCGTTTTTGAGTATGGCGGCATTGACCTTAATCGGTTTTTTTCTTTGCCTGTTACTGCTTCCGACAGAAACCAAACAAGACAGGGAAGATGCAAGAGGACAAGAGCAAAGAATCCCCTATCTTGAGCTTATAAAAAGTGCCCCGGTCGTTTCTCTTTTTGTATTTCGTGTGTGTTTTACCATTTGTATCGGTATCATCTGGGCCTTTCTGCCATTACTGGCAAGCACCAAACTTGGCCTTTCCAGTTCAGCCATCGGGGTGGTGGTTATGATCAATGTTCTTGTGGCCGGTTTGCTCCAGGCACCCATGGGGATGCTGGCCGACCGGTTTAGTAAAAAAATCCTGGTAACCGCGGGGGGTGTCCTGGGGATTTTTTCTGTTCTTTATATAAATGCCGCTTCCTCATTTGGGGAGCTTGTCCTTGCAAACGGACTTCTGGGTCTGGCGGGTGGCACAGCAATTCCTTCAATCATGGCCCTGGGAGTTATCGAGGGACGGCGAACAGAAGCAATGGGCGGGATGATGGGTTTCCTTGCCCTGGCGCACAGTGTCGGCATGCTTGTGGGGCCCCTGCTTGCAGGGGTGTTAATTGATCGTTCTTCTTTTGAGACTATCTTCATTTTAGGCGCTGTCATTATGGGTTCCGGAACATTAATATTCTGGAACTTTTCAGATAAAAAAGGTATAAGGTATAAGGTTTAGGGTTCGCGCAAAAAATGTGAATTTATTTTTGTGCGAGCCCTTAGGGTACAAGGTAAATCTTATATCCCATGCGTTTAAAATAGACCGTATACCGGATCCCTTGTACCTCATACCTGTTTTTTGCGTCAACCACACATATATGAGGTGTAATGGAACCTTCCGGTTATATAGAAGTCGATATGTTTCCCGAGGATGTCAATAGCCTGGATCATCCGAAGGTCATCCGTTTCAAGAGCACTTTGCTTGAAGTGGCTGAGGAATATGACTGCTTTCTGGTTTCTTTTGAAATTGATCACGGGACTGTAACCTTCTCTTTTGACAATGAAGAACTCACGGCGGAAATCCTAACAATCCTGCAGAATGACCGCAAAAGTTAAGCTGGACAATATCGCAATTGTGCTTGCGCAGACCCAGATCCCCGAAAACATCGGGTCCGTGGCCCGTGCCATGAATAACATGGGTCTGAGCCGGCTTATACTTGTGGAGCCCAGGAATTGCGATCTTTCCCGCATGCTCAAACCTGCTACCGGTTCTTCTGTTGATATTATTAAAGAAAGGGAAGTCTACAACGACCTGAAAGAGGCGCTGGGGCCTTTTCAGTATGTGGTGGGAACAACGGCACGCATCGGTGCCCACCGTCCGGCCATGACACGGCCGCGGCGCCTGGCGAATGATCTCATCCCGATCTCTCAGGAAAACCTTGTAGCCGTTCTTTTCGGCCCTGAAGACAGCGGCCTGACAAATGAGCAGCTCCGCTGCTGCCACACCATCGCCACAATACCCACGGCACGCTTCCCTTCTTTGAATCTTGCACAGGCAGTGATGATCCTCTGCTACGAGCTTTTCATGGCCGGTCAGGAGACAATGCCCAGGTCGGAGCCACGCCTTGCAAACAGGTTCGAACTGGAAGGCATGTATGAACACCTCGGCGATGTCCTCAAGAAGATCGGGTTTCTTAATCCCCAGAACCCGGAACACTGGATGCTCCGTGTTCGCCGCTTTCTGTCCAGGCTCCCCCTTAGGGCGGTGGAAGTCAGGGTCATAAGGGGCATATGCCGTCAGATGAACTGGTATGCGGAACAGCTGGAGAAATTGCAGAGGGAAAAAGAGAAAGAGGGAGGCCTCTGATTTGAAAGATGGCTGGATAACAGGTTAGAGCAAGCACATTATGTCACAGGATGATATTATACAGATAAAGGTTGATAAACACAGTGTAGGCATCATGGGCGTCAAAAATGTCATGGAAGAAATGGCAGGAGATTATGCGGAAAGGCCTGATGATGAAATTATAGCCGAGCTTTTAAAGCGGCTCTCCAAAAAGAACTACATCTCCAACAGTGCAAAGGAAAGTTATGGCAGGGCTTTTTTGCGCGAGTTCAAGAAATTCATTGGAAAACCATATAATGAAGATGCCCCTGAAGGCCTGGTGATAAAGGTCCTGGGTCCCGGATGCAATCAGTGTGATCGGCTTGAACGGGAAGTAATTGAGGTGCTTTGCGAAATGAATTTATCTGCTGATGTGGAGCATGTGAGAGACATAAAAGAGATTGGAAGATATGGGGTGATGGGAACTCCGGGGTTGATAATAAACGGGAAGGTCACGTCTGTAGGCAAGGTGCCGCCAAGAGCCAAGCTTAAGAAATGGTTTGCTGAATTGTGAACCTTATAACCTGAGTAGTTATCTTATGCCTTTAAAAGAAATCACAAGAGAACTTGTCGTACTTCTGGGGATTGCCGTCATCACTGCATTTACCGCAAATGCTTTTTCCCCAAAAGGTATTGCCTTTTTCGGGGACTGGGACACATCTCAGGGCGTTATTACGGCTAAACCTAAGGACGATGTTGTTTTCCACGAACTTGAGATCGGCGATATTTTCACCGCAAAGGCGCTTTACGACAGCGGTGCCATTTTTATCGATGCCCGTGCTGAAGAGGATTATAGAGACGGACGCATAAAAGGTGCCGTATCCTTACCTGTCTGGCAATTTGAAGAGCTTAAACATGAATTTAAGGATGAATTTCCAACCCATATGATGATTGTTACCTATTGCTCCGGAAGGGAGTGTGATGACAGCCATGTGCTGGCACAGTGCCTGCTGGATGAAGGTTACACAGATGTAAGGGTTTTTATAGACGGCTATCCGGTCTGGGAAGAAGAAGGGTTTCCGCTTGAGCAATAAATTGAAAAGCTTATTTCAAAATACCTGGTTTGAGTTGATTGCACGCTGGGTTTTGGGAGGAATGTTCCTCTTTGCGTGCTATCACAAGATTGTCGAACCGGCACATTTTGCAAAAATAATTTACGGGTACTATCTTTTTCCGGACTTTTCCATAAACCTGATCGCCATAATTTTGCCTTTCCTGGAGTTTTTTGCCGGTATTGCTCTGATCCTCGGGATCTACCCCCGATCTGCCGTACTGATAATAAATGCAATACTTTTTGCCTTTATTGTTGCCATATCCATTAACCTTATACGGGGTCATGAGTTCGATTGTGGCTGTTTTTCCTTTGGCGCCGCCGGGGATACCTTTTCTGTAGTACAGCTTCTTATTCGAGACATTGTTTCTTTCTTTCTTGGTCTCCAGATCCTTTTTTTTGATAATTCCAGAAAGTGGTGCGTCAGGCAAAGCGGCAGTATCCTGGAAAATCTCTCCTCGAATTAGTTCCTGCCCAAATATGAAATGTGTTTTCAAGATCAAGCCACCGCCGGAGGGTAGGAGCATGCAAAACCCGGGGTTCTATTTGGTGTTTTCGCGATCGAGTCCTGGCTTTCTCCTTGACTCATATTTAGCCCTTTTCTATATTGGCGGAACTAAAAATATATTAGTGGTACTGAAAATTTTAATAGTCGGTGGTATGGGTTGGAACAATATAATCCCGGAGGAAAACAGGAATGGACGGAATTGTTGGTATTTATGGCCCGGAAGATAGTGAACTTGTAGCTAAAACATTTCTCGCAACAGGTGCATGTCAGCACAGGGGAAAGGCCAGTACGGGACTTGCGGTGGGAAACCGGAAGGGTATCTATATTCACAAAGGCCTGGGCAGGATCGCTGAAGTGATCGATAATGACAACATCAGGACCCTGCAGGATCTGGAACCAATGGCTGCTATCGGGAATATCGGCTATACCAAAAGAAAAATCGCTGAAAAAACAAATGTTGAGCCCATAGGAATCCTGCCAAGATTCAGTTCCGACTACCGTGTCGTCCTGACAATGGATGGTTATCTCATCAAAGATGACGACCTCAGGGCCGAGCTTGAAGCGGGTTACAATTTGCAGACCAGTAATAAAACTGAAATTATTGGGGCCTTACTGCACAAATTTATCACCCGGGAAGGGATTACATTCGAAGCAGGAGAAAGGCTTATAGAAAAACTCAAGGGCAGGGCAACCTTTGCCCTGACAGCACTGGTCCATGATGGCAAAGAAACAAGCCTTATTGCCTTAAATGATGCAAGGGCCTTTGAGCCTTTCTGTTATGCAACCATTGACGGAACGTTTGTTGCAAGTTCTGAGTCATGCTCCCACAGGCGATTAAACGGGCATACTGAAAAAGAATATGATGGCGCGGAGATGACCATATGCTCCTCCGGGGGAATTGAAACAAAGAGACTCAGGGAAGAACCCATGATGCCGGACATCTTTCAGGGGGTTTATTTTGGAAATGTGGCTTCAGTGTTCAGGGGTAAAGAAATATTTCAGATAAGAAGAGAACTGGGCCTGGAGTTGACGGATTATTATAAAGACTCGAGTGCGGATGTGGTTATTCCCAACCCTGAATCCGGATGGGGCGTTACTGTTGGAATCGCAGAAGGACTCGAAAAGCAGTTGCTCCCTGCCCTGATCAAACTTCCCCAGGCTGTCAGAACATTCCAGGAAGGTGAACGGAATACGCGATCAAAAGAGGTTGGGCTGAAGTTCGGGGGTATTGATTCTTTGTTAAAAGACAAATGCATTGCCATGGGAGATGACAGTATTGTCAGAGGAAGTGTGAGTGAAGGGGGCTCTGTTTGGGTCGTATATAATGCAGGGGCGAAATTCATCGAGTTCTGGATTTCCTTTGGGCCCATGTTTTTCCCTTCATTCAAAGAATGGGACCGGGGCATTGCTTGTCTTCATGAGCTTGCCGCCCAGAGGGCCTTCAAAGATGACAACCCCTATGACAAAACGCTTGATGAAATCAACAAAGCCGTGGCAGGTTTGGTGGGGGTTGATGAGGTCAGATACAATCTTCTGGAGAGGATTCGAAAAGTTGCCGGCGACGGTTCGTTCCAGGCGCTGGATGCCAGCTATCCCATTGATCCGGAATTTTGGCCCGACTGGCTGAAGGAGGAAGTGGAAAAATTTCACCGTTATCGAAATGAGTAACAATTCGTCTGATACTTTGGGCTCGCGCAAAAATAACTTCACATTTTGGCATCTCATCTTCAGGTCACTCTTGACATATTATGAAGATCAAAAACCTTGAAATAGTCCACTATTACTGCGCCTTTTGCTCTTCATAAATATGTCAATATTAGCCTAAATCTGAGCGCCAAAATGTAAATTTATTTTTGCGCGAACCCTTTGGTCTCAGGATGGTAACACTTTTAGCGAACCCTTAACGCGAGTCCCGGGGCAAATTTCGTTTCAGGAGACCGCAACACCAGGAAATGGGCCTTCCAGATCAACGTTGGGCCTATAAACCCTAACGTTGCATAAATCTTTGGGTAAGGGAGGTATGAAGAGATGAATAACAATAAAATTGCTGAAGCGATTATTTTGGGCGCTTTTTTATGCCTTGGCCTGATCGTTCTTGGATACTTGATTTCCAGCAGTGTCATTCGCATAAAGGCATTAGATAGAACAGTCACAGTCAAGGGGTTATCTGAACGGGAGGTGCCGGCTAACAAGGCAATTTGGCCCATAAAGTTTAGTGAGGCGGATAATGATTTGAGCCATTTGTATTCTGTTGTCCAGCAGAAGACGGAATTAATTATTGCCTTTTTAAAGAAAAATGGTTTTGAGGAGAATGAGATATCGATTTTGGCGCCGGCGATTCTTGATCGACAGGCTCAAGGATATGTAGACATGAACAAGGTCAAATTCAGGTATACGGCAAGTTCTACGATAACCGTGTACACAACCAAAGTTGATTCCATAAGAGAAACCATGAAAAAACTTGTAGAACTTGGAAAACAGGGCATTGCCATTGGAGGACAAGACTATCAGACAAGGACAGAATATCTTTTTACAGAGTTGAACAGAATAAAACCGGAGATGATAGAAGCGGCGACCAAGAAGGCCAGAGAAGTTGCCGAAAAATTTGCAAAGGACTCCAACAGCAGGCTTGGAAAAATAAAGCGTGCCAGACAAGGCCAGTTTTCCATTACAAACAGAGACAGCAACACCCCATACATAAAAAAAGTAAGGGTTGTTGCTACATTAGAATATTACCTGTCAGATTAATAACTACTCAGGTTGTTAGGTTTCCCGCCGCCGCCGGGATTCACGGTTGTTCAGCTCTTTCGCTCTGGACCTCCGTGCGCGAGCCCTTGGCACTGTTTTATTGACTGAGGCCTTTTATAGTTGGTTATTGACTTTGTTCGGCTACCAGAGCAATACCCCTGGCATTGAGATCGAGGTCTGTTTTCAGTAGATCCTTGATCAGACCGGCATGTTCAAGACCCCTCAGTTTCAGCTCCTTTTCAAAGAACCCTGTCATTTCCCTGAGACAAAATTTTTCCAGGGCATTTCCTTTGAGCTTCGAGTCAATCGCTTTATTAAGAATCATTTCCATATCATCGATATAGCCCAAAAGGATTTCGGCATTTTTCACCACATCTTCAAAAACGCCATAATGGGTCAAGTAGACCCGGTTGGCGCCGGTATTGAGGATTTTCTCGATGCTTTTACGGGCTTCGGACGGGTTGAAGCCTATGGGGCTGGTGGACGGGAAGATAAACGGAGGGTTGCCCTGATTCAGGATTGGATAACCTAACCCAAAGGAATCGCCGGCAAACACGCCTTGAGTCTCCGAGTCATAGATACAAAAGTGGTGCCAGGCGTGGCCTGCAGTGTATATGAACTCAAGTTCTCTGTTGCCAAAGCGAAGTTTTTCCCCATCTTCCATGATACGGACCCGCCGGGCTTCAATGCCGTTGATTTGTCCGAATAATCTCTGGAACTCAGTTTCTCCGTAAACACGGATGGCCCCTTTGATGAGTTTTTCAGGGTCAATAATGTGTTTGGCTGCTTTGTCATGGGCCAGGATAGTTGCGTTAGGACACATTTTGGCCAGCAGTGTGGCCCCGCCGGAGTGATCCAGGTGGATATGAGTTACTACGATATACTGCACCTGATCCGGTTCAAGGCGGTGCTCCTTCAAGGCAGACAAAAGACGGGGCGCCGCATGAGTGGTATTGGTCTCGAAAAAGGCCGCCCTGTCTCCCTCAATCATCAGGTAGGAAGCGGCAAACAGGGGAAACATGTAATCACAGTCAATGGTTATTATTGATTCAGGGGTTGAATTATTCATGGCTGACATTGCTATTTCTCTCAAAAGGGGTGATGCGTTTTTCGTATTGTCAATCCTGCATCCCAGTGTATAATAAAAATTTCTGTCCCCGACAAGCATAAATATCCGGGAAAAAATTGGGTGTCAAATATTCCGTTCCCTTTTCGCCATTTCGGAGCTTGTTATGAATGTTCCTCTTTTGAGTATTATGAAAGATCTCTTGAGTTCAGGTTATCGGGTTACACGGGAAACGCTGCGTGTTTTCAGCGATGCGTTAGACAATGATCCGAACAGCCAGATTCCGCCTTGTGCCGACTCCATCTCTCCGGAGTGGCTCACAAGTGTGATGCAGGTTCACGCACAGGATGTCCGGGTCGAGTCTGTCGAACCGGTCAGCGAGCACTTTGGGACCACAACTCATGTGCGAATCTCCGTTACGTACAACAGGGCCGGAGAGGAAGCCGGCCTGCCAAAATCGTTTTTTCTGAAACTTCGGCCACGAGAAGTGGCTACCAGGATTTTTGTGAGCCTGATGAATCTGCCCCAGGCCGAGACAAAATTCTACAATGATATCAGCCCTCAGATCGCGTCCCTGGTTCCGAAGGTGTACTACGCAAGAGCAAAGGACCGCGGTTCGCGGTTCGTAATCCTAATGGAAGATCTTGATGCCGGAAACTATTACACAAAAGATGTGACCAATCCGTGTACACTGGAAGAGGCCCGAATGGTGGTACGTTCTCTCGGGCAGATACACGGCCGTTTTTGGAACAGCCCCAGATTCAAAGAAGATCTCGACTGGCTTTTGATCTATGAAAATGACCCTAACATCCGCTTAAATCGCTTGATGCGCAAGATGGCATTTCGGCGCGTTATCTCCAATTTCGATGATGTCATTCCGGATCAGCTCAAACAGTCATGCGGCTTCATCGACGAGAGTTACGATTTTCTGGAGACGTATTGGTCAAACCCACCGCATACCCTGCTGCACGGGGATCCTCACCTTGGCAATCTGTACTTTGGCAAGCAGGGGGTTGGGTTTTTCGATTGGCAGGTGGTACGCAGGGGGCAGGGGATGCGCGATGTAGCCTACTTCATCATTCAATCATTGGCCACGGATTTGAGGCGAGGCCACGAGAAAGCGCTTATCCAGCTTTACCTTGATTCCCTTGCAGCAAGTGGCGTTTCCGGCCCCACTTTTGAAAAGGCGTGGGAACAGTACAGACTACACGCCTTCTACGCGTGGATTGCTGTTGTCATAACGGCTGCGGCAGGATCATCGTTACAGTCGGAGGCCATTGGACGGACCGGGCTGAAATGCGTGGGCACAGCACTGATTGACCTGGATTCGATTGGGATTTTAAAATCTGTAAGGGAAATAGGCAACCGGTCGGGATTGAAGTAGTGAAAGAGATTCAATGATTAGACCCATAGACCTTCAAGAGTCGGATTTTTCGGATCTTGCCTCGTTTCAGCTATCGTGGCGTTGGACCCAGGAGGCCCGCACGAGACTCCAGCACCATGAGCTGCAGAAAATTCAGCCAATTCTCCCGAAGGTGGCAGGGCGGGTGTACCGGGAACTGGAAAAAGCGGTGTTGTCGCATTTTGAGATGCCCGGGCAGAATTTCTTCAGTTGTGGGGCTTCCTCCCTGGATGTGGCGGGGTTTGATCGAGAGGCGACTGCAAATTGGATCAATGAACAGCTTCCCAAAGAGGAAGAAAATGTCATTGTCTCATGGGTTTCCTTTGGTCGGGATGTTGCTGCGGTTGTGCAGCGAGATTTGTTCATCAAACGGTGGGATGATTTTTGCTATCCATTATCTGACGACATAGACATCTGGGCACCAGGCCTTTCATTTGTTCTTCGATACTCCCGTGATGAGGTTTTTAGCTTCAAGGCTATCTAGTGGGGGGGCTGGTCTTGCAATAAATTCAAGATGTTATAGAATGAAAAACAGTATCATAATAATTTTGGCTGCGTTCATTCTGCCGTCATTTTCATCTTCCAGCAACACTCAGATGCAAATGGAGATAGATCATTTGATAGGATATATTCAAAGCTCAGAATGCATTTTTATTCGAAACGGGAAAGATTATAACCCGGATGAAGCCATTGAACATATCAAAAGGAAGTATGAATATTTTCAGGGCAGAATCGATTCAACTGAAAAATTTATTGAGCTGTGTGCAACAAAAAGCACAGTGAGTAACAAACCATATCTAATAAATTGCAGAGAAGAGGAAGTGGTCGAATGCGGTATCTGGTTGCTGAGAGAGTTGAAAAGGTTTAGGCTTAAATATGGAGAAAGCAGTTTATATCAGTAACTGGTTATAAGGTTCACGGTTCAGGGTTCAAGGTTAAAAGCGATGAAGGAAGAGCTCTATTCTTTAGACAAACACCCTGTTCATCCGGTTTTTTGATATGCCAAACGGTCTTGCACACAAAGTCCAAGGAACACGCTATATCGCTCTGGAAACATGAAGAAAATTCCGATAAAATCGGGTTTAACCGTGAACCGTGAACCCTGAACCTGGGTAGTTACTTATAACATCACCATGCCATTTCCCTGTTTCTCCGTATACCGTTGGGCAATTCCTGAATTTTCCAGATTTCCTGCAGGTAGCCTATGGAACATATGAAATTTGAACCACGCTTTGAATCTATTATAAGCAACGTATTTAACGGAAATGGGCCGAACAGGGAAGATTGTATATATTTACTCGGATTCGAACCGCATTCATTAGAATCGACCTATATGATGTCAATAGCCAATGATATGTACAGAGCGCGTACAGACAATGCCGGCGTTATATATGCTCAAATTGGGGTTGATGTTGCCCCCTGCAGTGCAAATTGTCAATTCTGCGCTTTTTCCCGGGACCACTTTTCTCTTGAACCAAATCGTATGGAAATGGCGGAAATCTCAGATCATGTACATGCCCTCAGTGAGGCGGGTGACCTTTTCGGGATATTTTTAATGACCATGCACAGGTTCGACATGGAGTACCTTCTTGAAGCCGTAAAGGTTACTCGATCTGCCCTGCCCCCGGAGTCTCGGGTCTGGATTAATGTTGGAGATATTTCGCTCAAAGAGGCACACCAGTTAAAAGATGCCGGAGTCGAAGGCGCCTACCACGTTCTCAGACTTCGAGAGGGAGAGGATACCAGCCTGGATCCTGAGGCCCGTCTAGAAACATTTGATGTTGTAAATAAATCCGGGATGCAATTGTTCACCTGCTGTGAGCCTATCGGGCCGGAACATTCCACACAGGAGATTGTTGATCGCATTTTCTTAGGACTTGAATATGAAAGCATTCAACAATCCGCAATGCGCCGTTCCATGGTAACCGGTTCGCCTGTTATGGAAAGGGGGCAAATCAGTCAACTCAGGCTTGCGCAGATTGTTGCAGTCATTGCCCTTGCTTCGGTTTCTTTCCCCCAGGTTATGGCCGTTGCCTGTCACGAACCAAATTTGCTGGGACTTATGGCAGGCGCTAATGTCGTGGGCGCAGAAGTTGGCGCCAATCCACGAGATGAGGTGGCTGATACAGCCGAAAACCGGGGGCTTTCGATGAATGACTGCCGTCGAATGCTTTTTGAAGCAGGCTTTACATCTGTTTTTACAGGTGATTATAACCAAATTCCTCTTAACGTGGAATATCTTCGCAAAGTTGGTGCAATTTAGGGTTCGCGCAAAAATAGATTCACATTTTGGCGCTCAGATTTAGGCTAATATTGTCATATTATGAAAAGTAAAAGGCGCCGGAATGACGAGAAATGGTGTTTTCCGACTTTTAACGGAATCGTCAATTGTGCAGAGGAGAGACGGTGATGAGTGAAGAGATATATGCCAGACTAAGAGAATTCCTGGACACACTTCCGGCAGGATACCCTGTTACCCCAACCGGGGTTGAAATCAAGATTTTAAAGAAGTTGTTTACTCCGGAGCAGGCGGAGCTTGCGATGAAATTGAAGATGGAGCCGGAGGGGATTCCGGCGATTGCGAAGCGGGTCGGGGTGGAACCATCCGAATTGGCCGAGAAACTCGAGGGGATGGCCCAGAAGGGTTTGATCTTCCGGATCAGGTCCGGAGAAGGAATTTTCTACCAGGCGGCCCAGTTCATGGTTGGCATCTATGAGTTTCAAGTCAAGAACCTTGATCGTGAATTTAGTGAACTTTTTGAGGAATACATGCCTTTTTTGGGCGAATCCCTGCTGTCCGTTAAGACCTCACAGATTCGCATCGTTCCGGTGGAATCCTCCGTAGGGGTAACTCCCGCTGTGGAGTCTTACAACCGGATCAGGGATCTGGTCAAGGATGAGGAGGTCATCTCGCTGCAGGAGTGTATTTGTAAAAAGGAACAGGGCCTTCTGGGCAACCCATGTGATCGGCCAAGGGAGGTTTGCCTTGGGTTTGGCGATTTTGCTAATTTCTATATTGACAACAAAATGGCAAAAAGGATCAGCATTGATGAGGCGTTAAAAGTCCTTGACCTTGCAGAGGAGTCGGCGCTTGTTCTATCTCCTGTCAACACCCAGAAGTTGGCGGCCATTTGCTGTTGCTGCCCGTGCTGTTGTCCGAACTTGAAATATGCGAAGATGGCGCCCAGGCCGGCGGACCTGGTTCACTCGTACTATGAGGCCCGGATCGATCCTGACCTCTGTACAGCATGTGGAGAGTGCATCGAACGGTGCCAGATGGATGCGATCAAAGAGGGTGATAGTACATTCGAGTTGGATGACGGCAGGTGTATCGGCTGTGGGCTTTGCGTTTCTGTTTGCCCGACAGATGCCATTTCACTTGTACCTAAGCCCGGTATGGAAGCCCCTCCCAGCACCATGGGAGAGATGATGAACCGCATCGCTGTTGAGCGGAGAGAACTCAGTTCAGACAAATGAAATCTGCCTGATAGCCTTGACCTTGACCAAACTGAAACGTTTTGAAACTGGCACATAGAGTATCCCTTATGAGAAATGCACCGAAAGCTACAGAAAAGGCAACGGCGGGTGGAGAAGTGAACGGTGTTGAAATGGAAGATTTTGTTGATTCTCTGTCTCCGGTTTACAGGGCATCCCTTATGGGAAAAGCCCCAAAAACCACAGAAGGGGCAACGGCGGCCGGAAAAGTGAACAATGTTGAAATGGAAGATTTTATTGATTCTCTGTCCCCTTTTGACGAGGTGGACCATCACAGGTCTTCCCACAGGCCGCAACGCAGAACAAATACTGTAATTCTCCTGGGGGCAGGAATCCTTCTTTTGTTCTCCCTGATCACTTTTTTTTATGGCGCAGGAAAAAATACTTACAAGGAAGAACTCGCCGCTATCAAGGCAAGACTTGACCAAGTTGAGAAACGATCAACGCCTCATCAAAGCATTGAGGAACGAATCTCGCATCTTGAAAAGCGGGAAGAAAGACTCCAGGCGCCACTATTACAGATGAATAACGCATTAAAAGAGCAACTGAATGACCTGACAAAGGAGATTGACCAGCTGAAAAAAAATACTGCATTCGTTGCCCCAAACTACCCTCCATCGACGACGCAGCAAACGCTTCAAAATACCAATAAACGTTACCACGTGGTCCGTTCGGGCGAGACCCTTTACCAAATCGGAGAGCGCTATGGCATTTCGTTGGAAACCATCTGTAATCTCAACAAGTTGAGTCCAACCCAGTTGATTCGGCCTGGGCAAAAACTCCGGGTAGTTTCGGATGGCTAAGGGTTCGCGCAAAAAATGTGAAGTTGTTTTTATGCGAGCCCTAAGGTTTGGGAAAAAGTCAATATTATTTTTGTTCTGATATGGGGGGCATAAAATGAAAGAATGGACCGAGGAAGAAATCAGAGACAGGAATTTGATGGGACCGTGCGGGTTGTTTTGCGGTGCTTGTGGCGTCTATGTTGCAACGAGGGACGGGAATGAAGAACTCAGGAAAATTATGGCGACAACCTATGGAGCAACGCCCGAAGAAACAGAATGCCTGGGCTGTATGCAGTCTGATTCGTCCAAAAAGCTTTTCGGATTTTGCGCTGAGTGTGATTTAAGGGGTTGCGCAAAATCAAAAGGATATTACTCATGCCATCAGTGTGAGGAATTCCCATGCAGCAGGATAGAAAGTTTCCCTTTTGGCCCCGGCAGAAAAATTATGAAAGATTCAATTTCTAAATGGCGAGACAAAGTGGCTGAGCATGGTGATGAGAAGGGCTGTATCGAATGGGCCAGGCAGGAATGCGGACGTTATCGCTGTTCCTCGTGTGGGGAACCGCACATAAGAGGGGCACAGACTTGTGATGCCTGCAAACAAACTGCAACTGAAGATGGATGGATCTCTTTACAGGCCAAACAGATTGAATTAGATAGGTGAGCCAGTTTCAAAGGAGGAGGGGAATCATGACACTTGAAGTCATTCGTGATGCACTGGCGTGGTGTGCAGTAATAAACATGGGATTGCTGCTATGGTGGTTTTTATTTTTGATTCTGGCCCACGATTGGACGTATCGGTTTCACAGCAAATGGTTCAAGTTATCTGTTGATCAGTTCGATGCCATTCATTATGGAGGTATGGCGTTGTTTAAAATCGGTATATTTCTGTTCAACCTGACGCCGTATTTTGCCTTGCGCATCATTGGTTGAACTTGCTCCCCATGCACTTTCAGATTGTCTTTACCCTAACGTTGCATAAATCCTGTCGACAAAAACCGTTTCACTCACGCTATAGTGCATGAACTGCGCGTGTAGGCATACTTTTCTGAACCTCATGTAGTGAGAACTACACTTCGGGTCAGAAAATCATGACTACACACACATTTCACGCACTTTAACACGTTTTTGTTCGAAGTTTTATGCAACGTTAGGGTTTATCCATTTTTCATGGTTATCCCA
>JAFDJF010000201.1 GCA_019307645.1 Deltaproteobacteria bacterium | reverse complement strand
CATAAAAAAGCTAAATGAACAAAAATGACGATTCCGTAAACAGTCCGTCTACTGCGTTACGCTGCATCCTTCGTCACTGCGGCGTACACATAAGTACGTCTCATTCCTCAGGATTTTCAGGCCTTGTATACGGAGCTTTTTTCGAAATCGTCTAAATATTGACTTTTTGCGAAACTGTCAAAAATAACACTGTTGGCCGCCATGCAAGTATGGTCATAGCTTCTAGGAGGCTGTCCGAGAATGCCCTTTTCCCCAAACTCTTTGCCTGCCTGTGCGTTGCACGCAGACAGGTCATGCCCAAAAAAATTATCCTCGGAATATCAACTATATGCACCCCAAGGGCACTTACTTCGTGGCGCCTGCAGTAATTTTTTCGGGCATTCCTCGATTTTTGAAAAAATTGCTATTCTCGGACAGTCTCCTAGCTTTCTCATTTTATCAGATCACAACTATTTTGGATACGCATTGTGACTTCTTCAACGCACGAAAAGGAAAACGGCCTGTCAGAGCGTCCGCTCTTTTCGAATTTATCTGTAGAAAAATTGGCTGAGGTAGAAGGCGTTGTTAGAAAGGAAGTTGTGCCTGCCAATACTATAGTTTTTCGACAGGGTGATCCGGGTGACAGTTTTTACATCATTACCTCCGGGAAGGTCAGGGTATTCAGGAAAGGCCAGGAGGGTTCGGAGACTGATTTGTCCCTGCTGGGCCCGGGTGACAGTTTCGGCGAAATGGCCTTACTGGTCGGAAAACCCAGATCAGCACATGTGGAGACTGTAGAAGAAACCCATCTCCTTATCTTGGAAAAAAACCAATTTGACCGAGTTCTCAAGGACCATCCCGATGTTTCGCTGGCCTTTATCAAGCAAATGTCCAACTGGCTTCTGCGGGATGAGCTGATGATTGAAAAAGAAGCCGAACGCCAGCTTCAAACACCCCGTCTGTCATGGGTTGATTTTGTTGTCGTCCTTTTTGTGAGTCTGCTCTGTGGTATTCTCTTTAATATGGCAAACCCAAACGGAATAAGTCTTATCCCCGAATCCTGGTCCTGGGAGCCGATTTCGACCGTGGCCCCTTCCATGGCGATTGAAAAACACACTGGAGGGGGCGCTCTATTTATAGATGCAAGGCCGGCTGTTTTTTACACGAAGGCGCACATAGAGGGAGCTGTTAATGTGCCTTCGACCCTTTTTGAAATCATGTATATGATGGAACTCAGTGATGTAGATAAAATGAAAGACATTATTGTATATGGCAGAACAATAAGCAGTCTCTATGATGCACAGGTAGCCAGGAAACTTATTCTCCGCGGGCATAAGACTACAATGATTTTAAAAAAAGGAATGTCCACGTGGAAAAAGAAAGGATATCCGGTCAAGCCATGACACGCCTATGGTCGTTCATTAAACGAGTCCTAACAAGTGAATATCTGTCTCTTGTAATCAGATTCTATATCGGCATTCTTTTTATCTATGCCAGCATGAGCAAGATTCCATTTCCCGCAGAATTTGCCGAAGCCCTTGGCTCTTACCGTATATTACCGTATTGGTCTGTCAACTTTGTGGCAATAGCTTTACCCTGGGTAGAGGTGATATGCGGACTGTTCCTAGTCATTGGCCTGCGGACACGAGCCGTTTCATCCATTATCGGAACGCTTCTTATTGTGTTTACCATGGGCATAATCATAAACCTTATCAGAGGTGCATCTATCAGTTGCGGATGTTTTGGAAATGCCGGGGATCAGATTTCATGGTGGGATGTTCCCAGAGATCTTTTCTGGCTTCTGTTAACCGTTCAAATTTTCTTTTATGACAGAATATACCTGCTTCGCAGGAAGGCATTTTCATCTTGAATAACAAGGGAGCCGGTTTCAAAAACGTTTCAGTTTGGTCAAGGTCAAGGCGGGCTAAAATTTAAACCGCAGGCGCCACGAAGTAAGTGCCCTTGGGGTGAATACACGAAGTATTTTGAGGATTAAAATTTGAGCCCAACACTGAGATTGGCCAAAATGGGACCTTTTGAAATTGGCTCAAGGGATGACAATTTCCCTGAATACCAACCGGGCGAGATATGTTTCCAAGATTAAACAAATGGGATCGTTTAAAGCGTGCCACCATGTATCTTCTCATGATTTTCGCTTTTTCTTGTGGCCAGGAAGACGTGTATGAAGGTATCTATAAAGCACAAGATGGAAAATCCTCAAAATATGCCGGAAGTCAGATCGAGTTGATGGAAAAGGGGCAAGCGATTTGGAGAGCGCTGGATGATGAAGTCTCCTTCAGGTGGGAAATAAAAGACAGTGAAATCTGGTTGAGCACCCAGTCAGGAGGGATCATTATCGGGAAAATCCATGACGATACCATCGAAATAACATTGCTCGGGGCAAAAACCATGTCTTTTAGAAGGATGTAATGTAACTGTTCAGGTTGCTTAGTCTGTAGGCTGAAGGCTATTAGTTTCAGAACCCTGCGCTATCTGCGCTCAGCCGCTCTGAGTTTCGTATGATCATGCATGTTCCCTTCCTGCGGTACCTCACAGCCTAAATGCCTACAGCCTATCTACCTGAGTTAAACGGTTACTGTTTTTCTGATTCCAATATCACCTGAATGCAATATTTTCTGAAAAGTTTGAATGTGCTGATTTTCTTCCTCTATAATCTTGTTCAGATGATCTGAAGCCTCGGCATCATCAATCAGGGGACGAATCATTTCGTAGAAAAGAACCGTGTCCCGTTCAAATTCAATGGCCACTTTTAGCAGATCATCAATACGCATTATTTTAGAAAAATCAACATCTTCGAGTGAAAAGGCCTGATTTCCCAATATACTGTTCAAAATCGATTTTCCCATCGCCTCAAGTTGAGGATCATCTATGGTCGAGTTAATCCTCTGCTTAAGGTTTGAAAACCATTCAATATGCTGAACCTCTTCATCCGCGAGCTTTTGAAGAAGCGAAGAAATGGAAGGATTTGAGACTAACTGGAGGGCGTTTCGATATATTCTTTCCCCATTTTTCTCTATCTGAATGGCTAAATCAATGATCTCTCTGATTTGAAACATACGATTCCTTTTAAAACATACCCAAAGGCGGTGTTTCCTCAGGATCAATATAAACATCCAGTAGCGTTGGACCATTACGCCTGCATAATGCCTGATAATCGATTTGTTCAAAATCTTCAGGATGTCGAATTGTGTGAGCATCGGCCCCCACTGCTCTGGCCATCATGCAAAAGTCAACAGGTGGAATCGAAAAATCAACAGACTCGGTACCCGCTACCCGGTGTCCGTGCCAGATCATCCCATACGCCCGGTCATTCAACAGCACATAAATTATTGGCAACCTTTCTGCCACCGCCACAGTGATTTCCTGTCCGCTCATCAAAAAGCAGCCGTCTCCCGTTAAACATACCACGGGTGTATCCGGTGAACCCAAAGCCACGCCAACCGACGCACCGATAGCCCAGCCCATAGAGGCAAACCCGATAGACAGATGATAGTTTTCGGGACGGGAATGAAAAAAATAGTGGATCGACCAGGGTACGCTGTTGCTGTTATCGATGAGAAAGCGAGTTTCAGGAGGAAAACGCCGTACAATTTCACGGATCAGACGTTGAGGCTTGATAAGTGCTGAGGTGTTTTCCTTACGGCAGCTGTCCGGTGACTGGACTTCAACTTGAGATGGCACATATGGAGGCTCGTCTTTTTCGGAATAATCCGAACAGGAGGGTGATAAAGCCTCATATTCTGTCCCATTTCTTTTCAGAAACAGTTTGCCCTCCCGCCCTGCGGTCTCGATGCGGGAAGCCAGTTCCTTGAATATCGCGCTAATTGTGCCATAAACGTGCAGGCGTGCCATGGGAGAGCGGGTAAACTCAGTCATTGAATTATGGATATGAACCAGCCTGTTATTCAACAATACGGCATCCCAGCCCCCAGTTGTCCATTCGTTCAAATTGGTGCCGACAGCCAGTATCAGGCCCACGGATTCATCAGTCAGTGCTTCGCGGGCTGTTTTGTGGCCTGCGAAACCGAATACACCGCGATACAGAGGATGATAAGGATTGATCCACGACTTCCCTCGTTGTGTCGTGATAATGGTGGCGCCAATAAGTTCCGCAACTTTCATGATATCCTGATTGGCCCCTCCGCAATCATGCCCTATCAACAACACCACCTGACGGTCCTGGTTTAGAACATTGTACAACTCCTGAAAGAGCTTCTCCAATGCCTCAAAATCCAGTTCTGAGGCAGGTCCGATCAACAATTGCTGCAAGTTCGGGAAATTTATTTTTCCTTTGGCGGGAGCGCGTAAGATATCGATCGGTACACTTAAATGTGCAGGCCCTTTTGGAGGGCTAAGGGCCTCTGTAAAAGCAGCCGCCAGTTTTTTCTCCAATTGGGCGGGATGTGAAACAAGAGTATTATAACGGGTACAATGCGCAAACATGCCCACGATATCCATAACATCAGCAGAAGATTCCTGAAAACCTCCCAGGCTGAAAAAAGGGAGCACGGTTTGTGCCGTAATCACCAGCAGGGGGATATGGTCCGCATACGCTTCAGTGACGCCGGTAATGAGATTTGTTGCACCGGGACCGGTGGTTGAACAGCACACACCGATACTTCCGGTTTCACGGGCATAGCCATCAGCCATAAAAGCCGCACCACTTTCATGCCTGGTGAGTATTGACCGAGGGCCACCCCTTCTTTCGCTGCGTACCAGCGCATCATACAAAGCACCAAGAGGTCCCCCCGGTACACTGAAAACATATTCCACCCCAAACTGTTCCAGATAGCTGACAATCAGATCGCTTAGTGTCATGTATTCTCCTTTGAGACGGGTCGAACAGCCAGCACCGAACAAGGGGCTTTACGCACAACACGGTTCGCTGTGCTTCCGAAAAGGACATGGGCCAACCCGGTCATGCCGTGGGCTCCCATTACAATCAGGTCGGCATTTTTTCTCTTGGCAAGCTCAATAATCTCAGTAACCGGATATCCGGACAAGATATGTACGGACCGGTTTTGATCCTCTGACAGCTTGCTTAAATAAAGCTCTTCAATAGCTCCCTGCGCCGTCCTGGAGACCTTTTCAACAACCATGGGGTCCAGTTCCTCCGGCACAAAAAATTCCGTGGCCGGGGCCGCAACCGTAACCAGGACATGCACAATATGAAGATTGGCACCATAGCGTGCAACCAGGTCCTTAGCTGCAAGGAACGCATCGTTAGCGTTATTAGAAAAATCAGTGCAAAAGACGATTTCTTTAAAAAGATTCTTTTTCATCTTACCCCCCCATGTAGAATGGCTGTTCGGCCGGTCTGAATCACCAAAAAAAATTGATCAGGCAGTTGCCTGAGGTTTGACATCATCGCGTTGGCAAGAAGTTGCGCCCACTTTTCAATACCTTATATCAAGAAAATAGTCATGTTTATTTTTTTGTCTCGAAAGAGACTCAAATTGGTATGGGTGTAACCGGAAATTTGTGCTATTCTTCATGATGAGATGGCTGCAAGTAAAGAATCCGGATCCTGTCGAAGATCCCGCTATTCGGGGAGGGCCCGGCATTGGTTTCACCCCGCAGGGGTGTACATGGCCACACGGTCTTCATAAGTGAACTAAAGTGTCTAAGGTGAGCTAAAGTGAGCTAAAGTTGTGGTGCGCTTCGCGATCGATTTTGATATATTTCAGACTGTTCATTCCAGTTGACT
>JAFDJF010000200.1 GCA_019307645.1 Deltaproteobacteria bacterium | reverse complement strand
GGTTCCTGGAAGTAGCCGGCCGCGGTGAGGATGCCAGCGAAGGAAGGTTTTGGATCCAGGTTCAGATCCAACGTCGATGTGGCGCTCAGAACGAAAGCGAACGGGTCATCTCCCCACACCGCGCGGAAAGTACCGCTTACAGTGGGAGGCTCAGTGCATGAGCGGGGTTCGTCGAAAGCCGGATAGGGCCACTCGGGTGCTGTGTTGTCGAGCTCCGCCTGTAGTTGCTGCTGTCTCGTGCTGATGAAATCGCGCTGTCTTTGCAGCGCTTCGGCGTCGCCCGCAGCGAGCGCGTAGATACGGTCCACTTCGGCGAGCAGGGCATCGGTGTCCCACACAGTGTCGAGAAGTTCCTGCAACCGTTCGCGGTATTGCTCACGGGTTTCGGAATAGGCGTACAAACGGTTGGTGATGGTGCTCATGGCGTAAACCGAATTGGGAATGGACGGGAGGAACTCGTGGCCATCAGAAAAGGCTCCATCAGTACCCCAGGGGATGAAATGGAACTTCCCGGTCGTTGGGTCGTTGTAAATGTAATGGTTGTTCCGGTCGCCTGTGCAGCCGTCCCAGTGGCCGGTGATCACCTCCATGGCCCAAAAGCTCAGAAATTTGTCCATATCGATAATCTGGTCAAGGGCGTCATAGAGCTGTGCATCGTCTGCTGAAAGCGCTTCGGTCACGGCATCCAGGTCATCCCTGGAAGCCGGTTGTCCGTAGGCGTCGAGTTCGTTGGTCTTGCGTTCGTAATTTGTTTTAAATCCCTCCACAAAGTCGGCCCCCCCATTTCCCTCGTAAAGGTTGCCGTCGTCGCTGACGAAGTGGCGGGCGATGAAAGGCTTTTTGATGGGCTCGACGTTACTGTAGATGCCGAAATCCGTTCCGTTAACCCTTACCTGAGCATGGTTGCAGCGAGGCGCCGCAAGCCCTGCCTGCAAAAAAAGCGCATAGGCCATACTCTGATGGGTGTGCGATGGGTCTTGTTTATCGTTGTTCAGGGTCATGCGCGCCATGCCTGAATGGGTACGACCTTCCACCTCGGGGTATTTTGCGAAGTGTAACTTGAGCGACGGCCGAATCGCCGACAGAGAGCCGAGAAAACCCTTTTTGCGGACCGCCACATTTTCGTAACGCTGGCCGTCGATGGTCACAATGGCCTGAAAATAGTCATATTCGAAGTCCTGATCACGGCAGCCCGAAAAAATGTGGGGCATGCTCCTGCCCTGACTGCGAAGTATATCCCAGTCTGATTCGGCCATCTCGATATCGACCTGGATCAGATGGTCCGGCGCGAATAGCGCGTCCGTATAATCGAGACAGTCGGTTCTGCCGAACCCGTTCGCAAATACTTCGAGGTCGACAATGCTTCCAGTAGCGAACTCGGCCAGGTCTGAACCATCCATATCACCATCATTATCAAGGTCCCCGCCACAATCGCACGCATCCCCAACAATGTTCCGGACGCCGGGAGTCCCTGATCTTGCATTGCAGGTTGACCAGTTGACAGCATCATTATTGTCCTGAGTCGGATCGTTTAGCTCAAGTGACGGGCCATCCCCGTCTGCTTCCTCGGGCCAGGGTGGATCATCACTATAGTCAACGATATCAACTTGTTGTCCGATTTCATCTAAAAGCGTAAGCACCTCCCCTCCGTTATCGAGAGCGCCTTCATATACAGCCGCCACAGGGATTCCGGCGCCGTAAACCGCAGCGAATGTTACTGCGTCTCTAGCAACCACAAGGTATCCGTTTGCGGGAATCGATGTACTTTCCGGAAATGTTAACCCGATGCCGTCCAGCGTCCAGCCTGAGATGTCCACAACTGAACTCAGCGATGGGTTGTAAAGTTCTAAAAACTCGGCCGCATCATCGCCAGCCGGATTATACATGATTTCATTAATGATCACAGGCTCTGAACCGACAATGAATATTGTCTCATTAAGGGCACTCCATTCAAGCCCCCCATTTACTCTTGAACTGCGGGCCATTACAACCGTGTTTGACGTAAGCATTACCGGCGTTCCGTCATACTCAAGGGCCGTAGGACTTATACCATTGTCTATCATTCTTGGATCGGAACCGTCCAGCGTGTAGTAAATTGTATCGGAAGGTGAGCATTCCATAGTAAGTCCAAATTCCATTGGTACTTCACCTCCCTGTTGATTGAAAAGGGGTGCCTCAATCATAGGATACCACCCCCTTGTTTTAAACTGATCAAGTACAATTGCGGTACGATACGGCAGATAGTTTTCGATGATATCAGTAACCAACGGCAGCCAGTGGGCATCTCTTGTAAAGGGGAACCCTCCCGCAGGCGCAGTCATCGCACCGTCTTTAGAATCTCCCCACCGAGCAGACTCTGCAATAAAAGGGATTTCGATTGTATTTGCGAATGAATTGAATCTTTGAATCATCTTATCCGGGTCGAATGCGCCATTGTTGAAAAAATGCTTGTGGACACGGTCGGCAAACCGCAGTCGATATTCAGCATTGGCACAGAGCTCCTGGTGAAGAGTTTGAGGATTAAAGAAATCGTGCCAATCCCCTGTGCAATTTTGAGGCATGGGGTTCCATACTCCCTGACAGACGGAAATATCTCCGGTTCGATCAAAATTCAGACCTGTGATATCCAAAGAGTATTCGTTATCATGGACAAAAAATTTGAAACCATCAGGATTGTTGCGATTGTAGATGGCGTAGAAGTTATTTACAGAGTTGCCAACATGGGAGGTGATTGGCGCATCGTCTGTCCCCGAGTAGTAAATGAGAATCATGTAATCGATAATGTTGTCTATATCCAAAAGCTTTTCATAACCCGGATTGGGAGAGCCGTCCGGGTTCATTCCCTGGACTCTGAAGTAGTCCTCATTAAGTTCAAAACCGTCAGTTGCCGCTGCAATCAGATCATCCCAGGCACCCCTGTTTCCATCAGACACCTCGGTTTTCCCAACAAAATTAAGTACGTCTACAAAAGTTTTAATAGTATCATAATCCTCTTCAATACCGCCAAAATACGATTCAGCAAAGTCTGCCCCGGCGCGTTCCTGGGTTTGATAGAGCCCCCAGTAATGACCATTAATGTATAAGTGATAATAGCGACTTCGGGTGTATGGTTGTCCCATTTCTTTTTGAGTGTAGCGACAGAAGATGTCACGCACAAGAGTATTGTTATGAGGTTGACTCGCAAACCCGCAGAAAGCCCAGGACATGTTCTGGGATGTGCGCAAATCAATCTTCTCAAACTCGTCAACGCCCTCGTCCCCAAATAAAGGGAATTGAAGCCGAGCATCTCCGTACTCTAACTCAGAACGAAAATAGAAACGGAAAGCGTGCTTTGCATTTTCACCAAAACGGCTTACACCGCCACGGATGCGTACTCCGGCATTTACCTGGAACCCTGTGCTCCCGTCAGGGTTGATCATCTCTAATGACGCAGGTCGCTCCCATTCTCTCCCGCGCTCTTGGGCATTTACATAAATACCGGTTGACGGATCAAAAAGATTTTCAAGATCTGTTACAAGCGACATCGTTGGAATTGCAAGCAGTGCGTCATCGATCAGGTCTGAGTCGTCGGGATTATTAACAACCTCAGGATCCATACCATAATCAATGTTTTGGTCATTTTGGCCAGAGAACGTCCAGCAATTCGGACCTGAAGGGTTAGGCCAGCTCGGACCAGGTTTTTCACCGTTAGGGGACTGCGCAATGACGTCGTCAATAAAAATATAGGTCCTTGTTCGGATAGTAGATGGTACATAGCCCGAAAAAAAGGCCATAGCGCGAAGAACAGTCGTATGGTCTACAGAAATCGGGCCGGTGTATTCAATTCCTGCGGTTGCTGATGGCGAGGATCCGTCCAGGGTATACTTAATTTGCGCACCCGCAGTACCCGTGGACAACTCCACTTGAAAGGGATCATTGAAAAAACCGTGCTGAATGCTGAATACCGGGTCCGAAACAAAGCCTGAATAAACTGGAGTATCATTTACAGCACCCGGAGTAGGCTGCAGAAAATATCCGTAGATACTTCCATTTGTCCCATATGAAATATCTGTTCTCTGGGCAGGAAACTCAGGCGCGTATTCATAAGCAACAGTTATTCCGTCAGGTTCAACCAGAGCCAGATATTCTCCATTCGAACTTAATTTAAAGTTGAGGTGTAGTTCTGATCCGGCAACTGCACGATCCTTATCAGAGGCAAAAATGACTAAATATCCGTCAGACCCGAGACTGATATCTGGAAACTGCCATTTTGTCCGGTTGCTGGCATCATCAGTAAGATACCACCCTCCAAGATTTTCTTCGGCCAGACCTGGATTGTGTATCTCAATCCAGTCCGAATAATCACCGTCTTCATCGACCAAGGTGATGTCATTTGAAGCCATGAACTCCGTAATCAAGGGCGCATCGCCCGGTGAAAACTGTGCGCTACTGTCAGCGAAAACACGGTTTTCTGAACCGAAGTAAGGCCCGCATAAAAACAGAAGACAGGCCAACATAAAAATGAAGGACATAACGGGAGTTGTTGATTTCTGCATTGCTTCTCCTCATTGAATTGGATGATAATTTTACTAGGGTAATCTGCACACTGCAACCAATTATTGACAAAAAAGCCGAACTACGCCTGATACGGTCTTGGGGAGATCACAATGGGCAGCACGGCTGTCTTTTTCAAATTCAGATACAGCTTAGGTGAGAGTCAGCAGGAACATTAAGACCCGCGGCTTTCCGATCCCCGGTTTCCCGGAAGTTGGCTTTGGTGATATGCTATTGTGAACGCCCCCAAATGGAAAAAAATCCCACAGGGGCAGAACCAGCAGTATTTGTTGCTCCCGCTCATTAGTTTCTCTTTGAATAAGAGGGTAATTAGTGAGAAAAAAAAATGAACTTCGCATAATTATCACTCAAAACAAGGTTGGTGTCAAGCGAAAGGCTTCAGGTCATTGAAAAATCATAATTTTTTACAGGGTCAAAGGGGGTGAAGGGGTTTTAAAAGACTAAAGATTAGGGAGATAACGCATACATGTGGAATGAGTAGAAATTTAACATGGAGCAATAATCAAGTAATTGCCATAGGCAATCGTTTAACTATTTGGGACGAAAAAACGGAGGAAAATAAATATGTAATTTATTGTATACGATAATTTTCGTCACTTTTGTCTTCCTCCCGATGCCAACAAACTGAGATAGTTACTTATTTATCACCCCCTTTGTCCAGGATTTTGAACAAAAAAAGCACATGGCTGAGGCATTGAGGTCAGATAAGGTTAGAAATGCTAATAGTACCCTTGTGGCGGGTTGGGGTGACGAAAGGTATATTGTAGATATCGTTGGTTGGGCAATATTTCGGTTTATATCGTAATCTTCACTTTTTGGATAGCGAATTTGTTGCGATTCCCATTTCAATACGTAAAAAATCCACGCCTAGAGGACGTGGCATTGATCTGCCCCCATAGGAGGCTTATAAGCCGGCAAACTGAATGTGTTAATGAGAGGAATAGAGGACAGGCGAACTATATACTTGATATACTATGAAAAATTGTCTACATTTCTGCGCTTGGCATCCCATTTTCTAAGAAATTCCATGTACTATAGCCAACACTCGGTCAATCCTTCGTAACTTCTCAAAAAGTTCGGGTAAGATCGCTGCAATAAGGCGGCGGCGGTGTCTTTTTAGAAATCCGCATATTTGGGAGTCATTCCAAACTGAC
>JAFDJF010000199.1 GCA_019307645.1 Deltaproteobacteria bacterium | reverse complement strand
TTAAAGCCTCACATTACAAATTGCGTAGATAGCTGCCGTCAGTTTGGAATGACTCCCAAATATGCGGATTTCTAAAAAGACACCGCCGCCGCCTTATTGCAGCGATCTTACCCGGACTTTTTGAGAAGTTACCCTTTCGATGGATTCCACAGGGATAGGCTGCTTCACAACGGCAAAGCAGATTCCTTTCTGGAGGTCAGGTAAAAATGAAGGTTTTGAAACTGACGCTCATGACCGGTTTCTAACTCTCCTCAATATATAAAGCACAATTAAAACACCCAGCAAGCCAAGGAATACGATATTGTAGCCTATCATAATCCCTTCCATCTTTTCCTTTGCCGTTTCCCAGTTAGTGCCCAGTGTGTATCCCATACATATCCAGATCAGATTCCACACACTGCAACTGATAAGTGCAAACACTGTAACCTTCAGAACCCTCAACTTTGATATTCCGCCTGCGATGGATATGACAGACCGGATTCCGGGGAAAAACCGGTTAAGCAAAATGAGAAGATATCCATATTTCCGAAACCATTCTTCGGCCCTGATGATGTCTTCTGCCTTCAAGTACCAGAAGTCTCTCTCAATAAAAAAACGCCTGCCCAGCAAATTGCCGATCCAGAACAGAAACATGAACCCGGCAAGGCTCCCTAGTGTCGTAGAAATGAACATGGCAGGAAATTGGAGTCTGTTCGTGCCAACCAGAAATGCCCCGAATGCGGTGATAGTGTCTCCGGGAGCAGGGGGAAAGACATTTTCCAGGAATGCACTCAGGCCCAACAGCCAATATATGAGGAAATCAGGTAGTGAATCAAGATATGAAAGAAACCGGTCCATATATGTCACGAGTTCGTTCCCCTTTTATACTGGTTCCCTTAGGGCTCCCACAAAAATAACAAGCATTCTTTTGCCTTGACTGAAAATACGACTTCTGTTAACAGATCTTAAAAGGTTACTCAAACGATTTCTACAGAAAAGAGGATCCGGGTGGCAAAGAAAAAAGTATCCAGAAAGGAACTCCTGAAGGGGCCTGATGAATTCCTTACATTTTCCAGCAGGGTTGCAGAGTTTGTCAGTACCCATCAGCAGCAGCTTAAATACGTCGGCATTGCCATAGTCGTTATGGTTATTTCTTATCTGGCAGTCCATGCCTGGATCGCATCAGTGAATGAGGAGGGGCAGACCGCTTATAATGCTGCTGCCCAAAGTCTTCTGAACGTGGGCATGAAACTCGATTTAGATCCCTCAGAATTACAGAAAACAGGGGAGTTGTTTGCGGAAGTCATAGAGAATCAAGGCATGTCAAAAACGGCCCGTCTGGCGCTACCGCAGGCTGCTTATGTGAAATTTCTCGAAAAAGATTATTCAAAAGCCATCACCTTGTACAGGAGATTTCTGGATGAAGTTCGAGGGGATACGCAGTATGAATTTCTGACAAGCCTGGCTCTGGCCGCCTGTTATGAAGCAAAGGGAGAGCTGAAGACCGCCATCGAAACATTGACCCCTCTGGTAGAGACAGATTCAGATACGCCGTTCAGGGAGTCTGCCATGTGGAGACTTGCGCGGCTTTACAGACTCGACAATAGACCTGAAAAAGCAGAGGAAATTCTCAAGGAATTCGTTGCAAATTATGCGGACTCCCCCCTTCACGCCATGGCAAAGGCCAATCTTGAAAGCCCACCTAATTAGTGCCTGAACGAAAACCCTGATTTTCGTATTTTAAGTTCATAACGGAAATCATTAACAGATTAAGATTGCGTCCTTTTCAAATCCAAAATCCTCAATCCAAAATCGTGTCTGAATGGTTTTCGTTCAGACACCAATTAGTCTTCTACTCCTTGCGGTAAACCGCCAGGATGCCCTCCATGGGGCTGATGCGGTCAAGAAGCCGAAGACCTTGATATGAGTGCAATATCTTATGGAGACCATAAACCATGAAAACAGATCCCTTTTTGGCCTTTTCTGCAATTAATCTGCCAAATTCTTCGTGCATGACCAGGTAGGTATAAAAGATATCAAAACCTTCGAATTCAGTTCCGGTTTCCCGGGCAATTATCCCGTGAACCGTCGGATCTGTGGAGTCTCCGTGAAAAAGGGCGATGTTTCCAGGCGGAGACAAAAGACCTTCATTTTCAAGAATTCCATCCAGTTCGCTCTTTAATGGCGCATATTCATCCAGTGTCCAATCATCCAGCTCTACGCCAACAGAAATCTTTATCAGGTAGCTCAAAAAGACATTTACCCTGCCATCAGCACAGCCCAGATCCAGAAACCTGGTTTCACCGGGAACAATAATTTTTTCATCCAGCAAAGGGTCCAGACAGGCCAGCAGCTTCATGAGATCCGTGGATCTTCGGAAACCCAGAGGACCCACATCACCGACTTTTCGCTCGTCATAAAACTGTGCCACTCGGCTAAGGCTTTTTTTTAAATGTTCATTCACAGTTAACCCTAACGTTGCATAAAATTTGAGTTCAAAACGCTCTAGATTAGGTCAGTCCCGCCAAAGGCGGGATTTGGCCATTTTTAAGGGCGAAAGCGTATTAAACATACGTTGAGGTCTTAAGAAGGGACAAACATTTCTTGATAGCCTGATATAGAGCGAGCGAAGCGCTTTTGGGCCAAAGATTTATGCAACGTTAGGTGAAAGCCGTCCGCTCTTTCAATACTTTTTTGGCATGCTCGTGCAGAAGGAACAGAAGATTCACTTCTTCTCCCTCTTTTTCTCTAAGCGCATTGATTTTTTTGGGGTCAATTCGATCGGTGATCTTTCGGCAGATGTAATTAATGCAGATTACATGGCGCGCTTTAAGAAGGCACCCTTTCTCACTAAGAAAATAACAGCTTTTCGAATCTCTTCTTGTTCGGGGGATGTTTACATCCAGGAGCAGGTTTATCAAAATGAGCCTGCCATCATACCTGTTTTCCATTCCTGCACCACAGCATGATCCGCCTTCTTCCTGCTCGCATTCCTCGCACAGAGCAATGATACCTGTCTTCTTCATCTCCGCATGGGAGGCATGAATGGCCCTCTTCATCCTGCCTAAGAGGTCAGCAACGGTCTTGTCTTCAAGGAGTTGTCTCCCGGAATTCTGATAGCACGCTTCGGCCCAGGCAATTTTTTCTTCAATCGGGCTTGAAATGGATATGTCCTTTGAAGCCATATGAAATTTTATCGTAACCTCGAAAATAACATCTTGCCTCTTCCGGTAGTTTTCGAACAACGAAGTATTACCATAACGCTTCCCATAATCAAAACAAATAGCATGGACAGGCAGGGAGCCCGGAAAAAACGCCCGGCTGCAGAAATTGCCGAATCAGCGTGTTTCCGGTCAATATGCCATTTTATTGACGTAATATTTCCGGCCGCATGACTCCATATGTGCCCCGGGTATTTGAATCAAGCATAAATCTGCGACCCGCCTGTCCTGTCTAAGCGGGATTAACATCCTGCTTGTCCGGAATGGATTCCCTGTGACGTCCGGTTTGACGGTTTTTCGGGCGGCGTCCCGGAGGTCGGGCCTAACCTTATGGGGTCAATTAGTTCCTTGATTGCGGGATTTGTTTAACCTCATGAATTCATGCGATTAATCACGCGATCCATTTTCTGAAAAGCATATGAATGACAATCTGGAGGCAAAAAGATCTCGTTTCAGCCCAAGGAACATACTCGGGCAAACTGACTCGTTTTCGGGCTGAATGTTATTTTGAGTCTTTTTCGGGGAATGAGACTGAATGAAATCATATAAGTTGGCCTGAACATTGCAATATTGAAAAAATGTCATTGTTTTCAAAACACTGAACGGTGACATAAAAAGAATTTCCAACCTGGACGCGTGCCATACACAGCCTCAATGGGAATGGTATGTGTAGCTTAGGTTATAAGGTTCACGGTTCAGGGTTCAAGGTTAAAAGCAATGAAGGAAGGGCTCTACTCTTTAGACAAATAACCCTGTTCATCCGGTTTTTTGATATGCCAAACGGTTTTGCACACAAAGTGCAAGGAACACGCTATGTCGCTCTGAAAACATGAAGAAAATCCCGATAAAATCGGGTTTAACCGGGAACCTTGAACCCTGAACCAGTTACTGGTATGTAAAACGCTTTTTTTGTGGAAAGGCCCTGAATTCCACACGGAGAACAATGCATGGAGGAAAACAGAAACAGCCTGAAGACCGCCGGTGCACCAGGACAGCCATTGAAAGGCCGGGGTGCACGGTCTAAAAAGTCTTCAAGGCTGTATTCATTCCCCAGGCGAGATGATGAAGACACGCAGATTGCAAAAGCGACGGCCAAACGACTGAAAATCCCTTTTGTTGATCCAATGCAGACCCGCGTTGAGCCGGCGGCTGTTTCCCTGCTTGAACCGGAAATCGCTTACAGACGACAGGCCTTGCCAATCCGCCTGGTTGACAACACACTTGTGGTTGCAATGCTGGCACCGGAACAGCCCGTTGCAATTAGAAGTCTTGAACTTCTCACCGGTTTTAAGATTCGCCCGGCAGTTACCCCGAAGAATTCGCTTTCTGCCGCGCTTGAGAGATATTATGGAAACGGAAACAGTGTACAACCTTATTTTGACGGTAGTCACAAAAAGGCCTCTAAGGAGTCATTGGCCGGGGCCACCCAGGCGTGCGAAAAAGGCACTTTAAATATCTCCATTATTTCCAACAAAGGCGGCGTGGGGAAAACCCATCTTTCCATTAACCTCGCCTATGCCATGGCCAAAACCGGTGCCAGGGTCCTGCTCATTGACACGGATCTGGGTAACGCAGACATTTCCAACAAACTTGGCATGTTTCCAAAATATCATTTGATGGATTTCCTGGAAAAACAGAAAGAGATGCTGGAACTCATCTGCCCCACAACGTTTGGTTTTGATCTCATCTGCGGCTCATATGGAGAATTCAAACTGGCCAATCTGTACCATGCCCAGAAGGTAAAATTTATCAACCATTTCAAAAAAATCAGCCTGAGATATGATTTTGCCATATTTGATCTCGGCGCAGGGATTTCCCGCACGGTCCTGGATTTCGCTCTTGCTGCTGATCACACATTAATTGTGACCACACCTCAGGACGTTATCAGCGGCTATGCGTGTACCAAGGCCGGATTTTCCCGCTTCAAGGAGATTGAAGAGCGGCTGGAAGGGAAACTGCCCGACTATGAGCCGCAATGGACATTTTCCCCTATGCTGGTGGCCAATCAGGTGAGTGATCTGCGTCAGGGATTTGAACTCTACGGCACGGTCAAAAAAACGGCTGACCAGAACATAAACGCCGTGGAAGACAGGTTCAGCATAAAGCCTGAATACCTGGGGGCCATCCCGTACGACAAGCAGAGCCTGCGCACGGCTGAGAAAAAAAGAAAACCGCTGCTGCTTACCGCGCCGCGCATAAAGGCATCACAGAGCATACAGCATATGGCTAAAAGATTCTGTGACTCTAAAGATGCCTATAGCTCCGACATTAAATACAGGCATAAATTAAAACGCTTTGCTGCCATACTCTCTCAGAAGATGTAATTTCTCATGTCCGTGCGGGGGGCCTTGATCTTGAACAAAAATCCTCATTTATGGATGGACACTAACTAGTGCCCGAACGAAAACTGTCTTTTTCGCCAATATCTGCGTCAGATAAAAATTTTAATCCTCAAAATACTTCATGTATTCCTGCGGTTAAAATTTTGATCTTTCTTGATCTTGACGAAAAATCCTAGTTTTCGTTCAGACACTAAATAATTTTTTGGAAAAATGTATCTTTAAACGGTACGGATGGTAGTACTGACGGGAGGTTCCAAATGAAAAAACCGACAAAGGACATACAGATGTTAGGGCCGCAGATGACCCTGGAAGGATCGCTGGTGTTCGAGGGGACAATGATAATGAACGGCCATGTCAAAGGGACAATTGAAAGCAAAGACGGCACAATCGTAGTCGGAGAAAAAGCGGTGATCCACGCTGACGTTTTTGTCTGTAATGCCACCATTAGCGGTGAAGTAAAAGGTACGGTTAGAGCCACAGAGCGCATCGAACTGCATCCGCCGGCCCGTGTATACGGAGACCTCTCCGCCCCTGTAGTACTTATTGATGCAGGAGTGACTTTTGACGGCAAGTGCACGACAGCGCCTAAGGATAAGACGGCCGAAAAGGCCGGCGAAATCCTGGAAAAGCTTCCTGAAGGGACTGCCAAGCTTGCCAAGCTCATGAAGTCACTGGGGCGCTGGAGAACTCCATCAGGCTCCTCCAAGGGGGGTGAGGAAGATGCCGGGTTGATTGAGCCGAAGGTGAATTAAAAATATTCCAGCTTAACAGTAAGAAGCTTTTCCAGTTTCGGAATGATCTGTTGAAGGGCAAAGATAATGAGCCGGTCTTTTGGTCTGACGATGCTGTCTCCTCTGGGAATGATAACCTCTTCATCCCCGGTGATGGCAACCACAAGATCAACATCTTCGACGTTTTCCTCCCGGAGCAGATCTTTATCTGTTCCGTCCCCGTTTATCACGATCACTCTTTCCAGTTTTTCAGCCAAGAGGGTGCATCTTTTGAGGATCCTTGTCGATGAGTACGACATTCTGAATTTTCCTCAGAAAGCCTCTGAGCGATGTAAAAACCCACTTCGCACGCACCGACTATAATGATTTTCATCGGAATTTTCTTCCAAGAATCACAGGAAAAAGGACAATTAAAAACAGTGCGAAAACCGGCTGTTCAATTGATGTGGACAATGAAAAATTGCGATGATATAAGAATCAACCTGATTGATCCAATAGAATATGTATCGAAACTCAGATTATCGGGTTCTGAGTTACCATGAATCCAGGAGGCTGTCCGAGAATATGTCTGAGGCGGTTGGGCACCATTATGATGGAAAGATACTGAAGGAGTACGTTGACAGATTTCACCAGGCGAGAATTTTTGTGATAGGTGATATCATCATGGACGAGTATGTCTGGGGTGATGTTTCCCGGATTTCCCCTGAGGCCCCGGTCCCAGTTGTGGAGGTCAGACAGGAGACTAAGATGTTGGGGGGTGCTGCCAACGTTGTCCATAACATCGCAACCTTAGGCGCAAGCCCTGTACTTTGCGGTGTGGTCGGAGAGGATGGTACCGGACAGGAAATCATAAACAAGGTCAAAGAGATGGGCTTGAAAACCGACGGCGTCCTAACGGAACTTGACAGACCGACCTCCATTAAGACAAGAGTCGTGGCGCGAAACCAGCAGGTGGTTCGCTTTGACCGGGAAAGGCGGGGGGACATAGGTCCTGAAAGTCTGCGGAGACTCCTTGATTACATAGAGAAAAACCTTGATAACATAGACGGCATTGTGGTGTCCGATTATGGCAAGGGCGTTATTTCGGCAGACCTGATGAAAGGGTTGAGGGAGTTGGTCCGCGAGGCCTCTGTCATTGTCGCCGTTGACCCCAAGACCGGTAATTTCGAATATTATCATGAAGTGGATGTGATTACCCCCAATCACCATGAGGCCGGCACTTTTTGTGGTTTTGATATTGTTGACGAAGAGACCCTGAAGCGAGCAGGACGACATATGCTTGATGTGCTGAGTTGCCGTTCGGTTCTTATCACCCAGGGGAAGAACGGCATGACGCTTTTTGAAAACAGTGGCGAAATAACCCATATCCCTACTGTTGCCAAACAGGTCTTTGACGTTACAGGGGCCGGTGATACGGTCATCAGCACGTTCTCTTTGGGCCTTGCTTCCGGCCTGGACTTAAGATATTCTGCCATATTGTCCAATTTCGCGGCGGGTATTGTGGTGGGAGACGTGGGGACATCCACTGTAAATGCGGAAGACTTGAAGCGTGTTATCTGATATGCTTGCGCAAAACCTCACGCTTGAAAAGTCAAGCGTGGGAAAGTGGGGCATCGGGATATGAGCCGTCCGCATGAACCGGATCATGTCAAGCTCATCTCAAGCCTGTTTTCGCCTGAAAAAGAGTTTCTTGATACGATTATCAAACAACTCGAAAAAATATGCGGACCAGTGGACTGGCTCAGCCCCGAGCTTTTTTTTGACCGCACCAAATATTACGCCAAAGAGATGGGTTGGCCGCTCCATCGTCGCTTCATTGCTTTTGAAAAGCTGGCCCCTCCGGGTCAACTCATCGAGCTCAAGCTGAAAACCAATGCCATAGAGCAGCAATATTTAGTTGACGGCAACAGACGGGTCAACATCGATCCCGGTTACATATCCCCTGAAAGGCTAATCCTTGCCACAGGAAAGAATTTTGTTCATCGGGTATACTTGTCGCAGGGTATTTATGCGGATCTCACCCTGATTTTTCAAAAGGGATGTTTCAAAACACTCGAATGGACGTATCCGGATTATGCAGAGCCTGAGATAATCGGTTATTTTAACGAGGTAAGAAAACGATACATGAAACAACTGCGCGAACCCTTAGGGAAAGGAGTTAGAGGATATTGATTAGAAGCATGACAGCCTATGGCAGGGGGGAGTACCGGTTGGGAGATACTCTTTTTGTTGCGGAAATCAAGTCTCTCAATCATCGTTACCGGGATATTGTTTTCAGGATACCCAAAAAGTTTCTGGTACTTGAAAAGGATCTCAAATCCCACATATCTTCCAGATTCAGGAGAGGGCGCATAGAGGTATTTATTGAGATGCAAAGCGAAGGAGGGGACATCCCATATGATCTTGAGGTAAATGCATCCTTGGCAAAATCTTATTTTGAGATTTTCAATCAACTGGCCGAACAGTTTGGCCTTGATCAGGAAATCCAGCTTGACTCTCTTTTGCAGATGAAGGATGTGGTTGTCGCCAAACCCGCCGACGTGGACATGGAGCGAGTTAAACACGGCCTTCAGGAGGCCTTGATTCAGGCGCTTGATTCCCTTGAGGCGATGAGGAGTCGGGAAGGAGAGACCATTGAGGCCGATTTTCAAGAAAGGGTAGCGCTGGTGGGACGTTATCTTGATGATGTGGAAAAACGGGCGCCTGATCTGGTTGAAGAACACCGAAACAGACTGAAAGATAACCTGGATCGTATGCTGAAGGATGTGGCGATGGATGAAAGCCGGCTTGCTCAGGAGGTGGCCCTTTTTGCTGAGAAATCGGACATTACAGAGGAGATTGTGCGAACCAGAAGCCATCTTGGGCAGTTTCGCGAATATATGTCTCTGGATGATGCAGTGGGCAGGCGGCTTGACTTTTTGATTCAGGAGATCAACCGGGAAGTGAACACCATCGGCTCAAAAACTTCTGATTCATTCGTTGCCAGGGTCGTCGTCGAAATGAAGGCAGAACTGGAAAAACTGAGAGAGCAGGTTCAAAATGTGGAATGAAAGGAGAATTTAAATGAGTGCCAAACTTGTCAATCTCGGCTTTGGAAATTCAGTGGTCTCTAAGCGGGTTGTCGCAATTGTCTCTCCAAACGCCGC
>JAFDJF010000198.1 GCA_019307645.1 Deltaproteobacteria bacterium | reverse complement strand
AGGGTACAGTCAGTTTGACGTCTCTCTTTCCGTTACCGTACAGAAGATGGTGCGGAGTGATTCCGCCTATTCGGGTGTTATGTTTTCAATTGATACTGAAACAGGGTTTAAAAATGCCGTCTTCATTTCTGCCGCCTTCGGCCTTGGTGAAAACGTCGTGCAAGGGGCAATCAATCCTGATGAATATTATGTTTTCAAACCGACACTTAAGATGGGCAAAAGGGCCATCATTGGGCGCAAAATGGGCGACAGGAATTTTAAGATGGTCTATTCCATGGAAAATGATTCAAGAGTCAGGAACGTGCCGACCTCTCTTGACGAAAGGTTCCGCTATGTGATGGAAGAAGACGAAATTCTCAAACTGGCCGAATGGGCATGTATCATTGAAGACCACTACAGCAAAGAAGCCGGCTACTATAAACCTATGGATATCGAATGGGCAAAAGACGGAGATGGTATTAACGTAGGCACGGGCGAGCTTTTTATTGTCCAGGCCAGGCCAGAGACCATTCATTCCCAGAATGATGTAAATATCTATGAAAGCTACCGGATCACAGAACGAAGTGAACCGTTAGTCACTGGCAATGCTGTGGGAACCAGGATAGGTCAAGGAAAGGCAAATTTAATTCAGTCAACAAGTGAAATGGCCAAATTTAGGTCTGGAGATGTTCTGGTCACCAGTATGACCGACCCGGACTGGGAACCAATAATGAAAATTGCATCTGCCATTGTCACCAACAAGGGCGGGCGTACCTGTCATGCGGCTATCATATCCCGGGAGCTTGGCATTCCCTGCGTCATCGGAACGGGGAATGGTGATGAAGTGATCAAGAACGAACAGGAAATTACTGTTTCCTGCTGTGAGGGTGAGACAGGATATGTATACGATGGACGTCTGGAGTATGAGGTGGAAAAGATCAACCTCAAAGACCTCCCCCGGACAAGAACAAAAATAATGATGAACGTAGGGATACCTGAGAAGGCCTTTGGGCAGGGCATGATCCCTAATGATGGTGTGGGACTTGCCAGAGAGGAATTTATTATCAACTCCCACATCGGCATCCACCCACTGGCCCTGATTGACTATGACAAGTTAAAAGAAAAAGCAAAGGATGATCATGGCGTCGCAGGTGTTATCTATAAAATCGACCAGGTCTCAACCATGTATGAGGACAAGAAGCAGTTTTTCGTGGACAAGCTCTCAGAAGGTGTCAGCCGCATTGCCGCAGGATTCTATCCGAATGATGTCATTGTCCGTCTGTCAGATTTTAAAAGCAATGAGTATAAGAACATGCTGGGAGGATATCTTTATGAACCCAGCGAGCAGAATCCCATGATAGGCTGGAGGGGCGCGTCCCGCTATTATGATGAATCCTTTATGCCTGCTTTCGAACTAGAGTGCCGAGCGCTTTCCAAAGCCCGCAATGAGGTGGGGTTGACGAATATCAAGATCATGGTTCCCTTCTGCAGGACCCCGGAAGAGGGGAGAAAGGTAATCAAAATTATGCAAGAGTTCGGTCTGGTCCAGGGCGAAAACGGCCTTGAGATTTACGTGATGTGCGAAATCCCCAGCAATGTGATCCTGGCAGATCGGTTTGCAGAAATATTTGACGGTTTCTCGATCGGGACCAATGACCTGACCCAACTCGCTCTTGGCCTTGACAGGGATTCTTCACTTGTTTCCCATATCTATGATGAAAGGAATGAAGCCGTAAAAAGGCTTGTTGAACATGTAATTGATGTTGCAAAAGAAAAAGGGAAAAAAATCGGGATCTGCGGACAGGCACCGAGTGATTTTCCTGAATTTGCCGAATTCTTAGTGGAATGCGGTATCGATTCAATAAGCCTAGTCCCGGACACGGTGACTAAGACACGCCTTGTGATTGCAAAAAGGGAGGAAGAATTGGGCATATCCGCATAGAACAAGACTGTGAATTTGCCTCTTGGCCGGCGTCCCTCACAACCTCGCTGCCGTGTTCAATGACACATATGCTGTCTTTGGACAAAGATGATCTGCCCCAATTAAGAAAGAATACCTAAATCTGAACGCCAAAATACCAATCTGTTTTTGCGCGAGCCCTAAGTGGATCACAACCAGAATTCGGGATATCTGCGCTTTTTCGGGATGTTATTTACCAAAAGCGCAATCACTAACATGATGAATGCACCCAGTCCGGCCGGAATAATCGCATAAAGATAGCCCAACCCATGAATCTTCTGGCTTCCAATCACAGCAATTAAAGCGGTGGCGCCCCCCGGAGGATGGAGCGTCTTGGTGGCATGCATAAATGCGATGGCTGTCGCGACTGCCACCCCGGCCGCCAGCCAGATATGATCACCAAATATCTTATAGGATGCGACTCCGATAATTGCTGATAAAATGTGGCCGCCCATAAGATTTCGGGGTTGTGCCAATGGACTCTTGATAGCGCCGTATATCAGAACCGCGGACGCGCCAAAAGAGCCGATGACCATTACCAGATCGGTATCCTCGAGAAGACCGTAACTGATGTATGCGACAGCTATAATACCAATGAATGCACCAATCCATGACCACATAATTTCCGATAGACTTACAGCCGGTGGGCTCTTTGTTATCCCTTTCATTTTATTAAAGTAGTCCATAGCCCTGCAGCCTGACCTCCTTTATCTCTCATCTTCCGTTTTGATATCCAAAGGGCATGATGTCTGAATAATATCGGCCCTTGCGACAATCCCTAGAACCTTACCGCCCGGATCAGTGACCGGAACCCTGCTGATATTTTTTTCTGTTAAGATGTTGGCGATTTCCGATACAAGGGTTTCCTCGCCTACAGTAATTGCGGGAGATGTCATGAAGTCTTCTGCCATCTGTTTTCGCATGGATAAGGCAAGACAGCCTTTGTTTCTTAAACAATGTGCGACAACATCCATGAATGACCGCGTATCTTCCGTTCCAAAATGAAACAGAAAATCTTTTTCGGAAATAACGCCGACAACCTTTCTTCCCTCATCGAGCACAGGGACACCGGAAACGCCATGGGTGGCCATTACGTGGGCTACCTCTTCTGAAGGGGTATCCCTTTCCACGTAAATCACCTTTTTGGTCATAACATCTCGAGCCTTAAACAAACGAGTCAAACGCTCAACAGCATGTGCTAACGCAAGACCGTAGAGCGCCTTGAAGTCACTGGGGGTGATATCCAGGTACCCATCGATGTCTTTCATGGCTTTCAGGACGTCGTCATCTGAAATGTCAAAAGGGTTACAGGTGTCGATAGGTCTATTTTGTGAATTCTCGTTCATTTTTACCCCCTAAGGGCTCGTAAAAGGTCCGAAATCGTCATGCCGGACTTGAGAAGCCTGCCCCGGCATGAGGTTAGCCGGGGGCATCCAGAACATATTGATATAACTGGCTTCTCCGATAAATCGGAAAATGATGAGAAATGGTGTTTTCTGCAACTTGTAGATAAGACAAAAAGGCCTTTATACCGTAATCAGATCAGTGCTCAAATACCTCTCCCCTGTGTCCGGCAGGATGACAACAATCCTCGTCCCCTCGTTTTCCGGTCTTTGAGCAACCCTGAGTGCAGCCCAGGCTGCTGCCCCGGATGATATACCGCATAAAATCCCTTCCTCTTTCGCCAGCCTTTGTGCTGTTTCAAATGCCTGCTCGTTGGTAACCGTTATGATCTCGTCGATTATATTGGTATTCAAGACCTCAGGAACAAATCCTGCCCCGATACCCTGAATCTTGTGGGGCCCGCCCTTTCCTCCTGAAAGCACTGGGGAGTCGGCAGGTTCCACAGCCACGGCCTTAAACGACGGTTTTCTGGCCTTTATCACCTCGGATACGCCTGTGATTGTTCCACCGGTTCCGACACCCGAGACCAGGATATCCACTTCACCGCCGGTATCGTTCCAGATTTCTTCGGCTGTGGTCTTCCTGTGGATTTCAGGGTTGGCAGGGTTGCCGAACTGGTTGGGCATATAGGCATTGGAATTTTGTTCCAGGATTTCTTCAGCTTTGGCAATAGCCCCTTTCATCCCCTCACTTCCCGGTGTCAGGACCAGTTCTGCGCCCAGATGTTTTAGAAGTTTCCTCCTCTCAATGCTCATTGTCTCCGGCATTGTTAAAATAAGATGGTACTTTCTTGTGGCACATACAAATGCCAGGGCAATCCCTGTATTTCCGCTGGTGGGCTCCACAATAGTAGCGCCGTTTTTTATTAGACCCTGGGCCTCGGCCACCTGAATCATAGCGACACCAATCCGGTCCTTTACGCTTCCAAGGGGATTTTGAAATTCCAGTTTTGCTGATATGGTGGCATTAAGCCCTTCTGCAACATGATTCAGTCTGATAAGAGGGGTTCCTCCAACCACTTTAGTCACATCAGGAAGGATTGTGGTCATCTTTGTTTCCTCGATTCTGGTTTTACGCAAGACCTTAAACTTGCAGCAAAGGAGTTAAAACTTCACATTTCCGGCAGCGCTTCATCTTTTCTTTCCAGTCTTTCTGAATCTCACCTTCGCAAATGGTCCCGTTGATGAACCAGCACAACTTTCCGGCCCGAAACTCCCAGGCAGGACACGGTTCCTTTCGTTCCGGGGGACACTTTTTTATAATCCAGCACGATTTCAGGCCCTTATCGCTCCCTCTCATCCTGGAAACCAGGAAAAACACCTGCCGCTCCGCATGAGGCGGCACCGATCGCCAACCCTGCTCATAGCTGTGTATAGCTTTGACAGACGTTCCGAGCAGTTGGCCCATTTGTTTTTGAGTTTTATCCAACATCTTTCGAAAGTATAAAAATTCTTTACTGTCCACGGAAACCCCCACTGCTTTGTTCTCGAAAGTTCACAAAAACCACCTTACCATATGCCACAATGTGGCATTTTTTGTCAACAAAAAAACATGCAGGAACTTGTTTCTCCAATACATTTTAATAATAAGTGAGATTTTCCTTCATTTTTGTTTTCAATATTAACAGATGAACTTGACATCTTCGGGGACGTGAGTCATTCTTTCATGAAATGGTGGCGTGGGGAGGAGGGACCAAGTCAGTTTTAAGCGAGGAGTCCAAGCCGTGTTTAAAGTGAAGACCATAAGCAACCCGAAAACAGCAGATGGAAAAGAGGGATGGCGGGCTTGTGATGTCTGCAAGAAAAAAAGAGAGGCCTACCTGGGGATTGAATATTCCATACCGCTGAACCCTGGAACACCACCAGTTGACATCACTATATGCAAATCATGCTTATCTAAGGGAATTAAGTTGATAGATGAGGCGATTTTGAATCAGGCAAGGGGACGAATTACGGAAATAAAAGACGCATGTCTAAGCTGCAGTGTTTTTGACAAAAAACAGAGTGATATGTATTACTGCGCAGTGGAAGGACGCTGCCCGGGATTAGACATGTCAGATGAGGAAAAATCCCAATTCCTGGGGAAATTTTATGAAGGTTTAGTAGATAAACTTAACTGAGTTAGAAAGAGATTGGCAATTACAGGAATTCGTCAAGTCGCGCAATGCCGTTCGTAGGCGTTGCCTCCGTATCCATCCTTTCATTCGCTTTGAAGACTATAAGGCTAAGATTGCATGAGCTCAAAAACAAAAGCCCGCTCTTTACAGAGAGGGCTTTGATTTTTCTGGCTCCCCGGGACAGACTCGAACTGCCGACAGGGTGGTTAACAGCCACCTGCTCTACCAACTGAGCTACCGGGGAATTTGTATCGGAA
>JAFDJF010000787.1 GCA_019307645.1 Deltaproteobacteria bacterium | reverse complement strand
AGAGCAAAAGGTGCAGTAATAGTGGACTATTTCAAGGTTTTTGATCTTCATAATATGTCAAGAGTGACCTGAAGATGAGATGCCAAAATGTGAAGTTATTTTTGCGCGAGCCCTAAGCCTGCGAAAATTCGTTTGGAAGAAATTGGAGCGCTTTGGAATCCACATTTAGCATCTCATCTTCTGGTCATCTATGCCCGATCTTCCATAGAAACGTCCTCGAAATAGTCCAGCTATTCCTGTTACTGCCACATCTGAAAGGAAGACAAAAAACCATGTTTTCGAACTGGTATACCCTGAGTATAATTGCCCTTTTTTTTCTGGGGACCCAGAGGTTCCTCTACAAGGTATCAGCCCAGCGGGGTTGCAATACCGCATGGACGACATTCACCTTTATGGGAACCGTCACGCTCCTGAGCGGCATTTCGTTCTTCGTCTCCTACGAACCCGTCTCAGGGATTCCCTTTCTGGTTTTTATCTCTCTGGTGAACAGTGTCTCCTTTACTCTGGGCACGCTGTCTCACATGGAGGCCTTAAAGTATCTGCCTGCGAGTGTTGCCTATCCCATTATAAGACTGAACGCTGCGGTCGTGGTGGTTTTTTCGGTGCTCTTTTTCCGCGACCGTCTGTCAGAGTACCAGATCGTCGGTATTTTCATTGCCATTGCTGTCATCACCATCTTAGCAAGAGAGTCGAACAGCCAGGAGACAGCACGCCGAGACATTCAAAGGGGTTTTTTCCTCGTAGCTGTTTGTGTGCTATCCGGGGCAGTCGCTTCCATTTCGAGCAAATTCGCGGCCATGTATACCAACAAAATGGCCTTCATTGCCTTATCGTATTTTATGGGGACACTGTTTTCATTCGCCTTCAGAAACAGGCTGGTAGCGGAAACAGCAGGGAGCAGGCACACGGACGCAGTGATAATCGGGATAGCCATGGGCCTGTTGAACTTCGTCGGCTTCTATGCTTTCCTGTCGGCGCTTGCCATCGGCCCGCTATCCATCATCGTTTCGATCATGGGCCTCCACTTCGTAATCCCGATCATTCTCTCCACGATCATCTATTCCGAAAAACTCACACCCGTCCGTATTTTCGGGGTTTTGTTGACCATTGTGTCAGTCATTTTTCTCAGGTACGGGGAATTGGGTACCTTTGTGAAATAGTGAAGAAAAAAACAAGGCGAAACTCAAAAGTCGATACCTTTGGAGCATTGCGTGAAAACCCAAACCATCTGCCGGCCTGAACGCTGATTCGCGGTATTTCCCTTGATACAGGATTGTAAAGTCATTATAATCGTTCGTCAAAAAGGGAAATTTGTATCATCTCATCATGTTACTCTCAATTTTTGTGCGAACCCTAAGGAGGTTTTAGATGGCAGGCATAAATCGTCAGTGGCTACTTAAACGACGTCCGGATGGAATGGTCTTGGAGGAGGATTTTGAATATATTGAGTCCGCCATTCCTGAACCAAATTTGAACCACGGTGAAATTCTTGTTCGCAATCTGTATCTGAGTTTTGATCCCGCCATGCGGGGGTGGATGGACGATGAGCCCAGCTATTTGCCACCCGTAGAACTCAACGAGCCCATGCGTGCAAGCGCTGTGTCACAGGTCATTCGATCCGAGAACTCCGAGTTCCCGGAAGGCAGTTTTGTGCAGGGGTTTTTCGGCTGGCAAGACTATGCACTGGCCGGTCCCGACAGTTTGATCCCTCCCATGCCCTTACCGGAGGGGACGCCTTTAACAATGCCGCTGAGTATCTTCGGCGGGACGAGTCTAACGGCTTACTTCGGGCTTTTGGATGTTGGCAAGCCTGAGGAAAACGATATGGTGGTTGTTTCCGGCGCCGCAGGCGCGACGGGTTCCGTGGTGTGTCAAATCGCCAAGATCAAAGGATGTCGGGTCATAGGCATTGCCGGCGGCAAAGAGAAATGTGACTGGCTGTTGAGCGAATGCGGCGTAGATAATGTTGTCGATTACAAGAATAACACCGTCTCAACCAGACTCGGGGAGCTTTGTCCTGACGGAATCAACGTGTTTTATGACAATGTGGGTGGCGATATTCTGGAAGCGGCCATCGATCACATTGCTGAACGAGGCCGTATTGTATTGTGTGGCCAAATATCAACTTATAATGATG
>JAFDJF010000197.1 GCA_019307645.1 Deltaproteobacteria bacterium | reverse complement strand
CCTGATCATTGATCTTGAAGGCCCGATCAACCCCGGAACCGCCACCTATGTAACCAGAGGACTGGAGGAGGCCCGGAAGATGGGTGCGGTGCTTGCCGTTATCCGTCTTGATACACCTGGCGGCCTGGCTTCTTCCATGCGTACTATAGTCAAGGCCATACTGAATTCGTCTGTTCCTGTCATTGTATATGTGGCCCCCAGTGGGGCCGGGGCCGCCTCTGCCGGTGTAATGGTTACTGTGGCCGGCCATATTGCGGCCATGGCACCCGGAACGAACATCGGGGCCGCCCATCCTGTGATGGCGGGAGGCAAAGATATTGGTGGAACCATGTCGGAGAAAGTAGTCAACGACATGGCCTCATATGGTCGTGGAATCGCAGAAGACAAAGGAAAAAACGGACAATGGGTGGAAAAAGCAATCCGAGAAAGCGTCTCCGTAACAGCGCATGAAGCGCTGAAAATCAATGTAATCGATATGGTTGCAAGGGATTTGGACGAACTCTTCCGGCGTGTGGACGGAAAAGAGGTCCGTCTCGCCAAAGGCAAGGTGACACTTGAGACTTCAGACATCAAACACACATATTTCAAACTTGAATTCCGCGACCGGATACTCAAGACCATAAGTGACCCGAATATCGCCTATATTCTCATGATGATCGGACTTGCCGGGCTGTATTTTGAGCTGGCCCATCCGGGAGCCATCCTCCCCGGTGTGGTCGGAGGCATATCCCTTATTCTTGCCTTTTATTCCATGCAGACGCTTCCGGTAAACTACGCCGGTCTCCTGCTGATTTTGCTGGGAATCATTTTTTTTATTGCCGAGATCAAAGTGACCAGTTATGGTATGCTGTCAATAGGCGGCTTGATTTCCCTGACTATTGGTTCTATTATGCTGTTTGAGGATCTGGGCGTTTCACTGAAACTCATTTTGCCTACCATACTCATGGTGGGCGGCTTTTTTGCGGTTGTGGCCGGCCTGGCGTTTAAGGCCTACCGGGCCAAACCCACAACCGGGGTGGAAGGTCTCTTGGGAGAGGTGGGTGTCGTCAGGGAACCCATCGACCGCGAAGGACTGGTCTTTGTACATGGGGAGTACTGGCGCGCAAGGGCCTCAGAAAAGATTGAACCTGGAGAAAATGTCATGGTGGAAAGTGTTCAGGGTTTGGTCTTGAAGGTCCGAAAGGCTGTTAACCGAGAATTCTAACGGGAGGACAAAAAAATGTTTAACTTCTGGGTTCTGGCATTAATACTGGTTATCTTTTTTCTCTGGTCAGCAATTAAAATCTTGAAAGAATATGAGCGAGGTGTCATCTTTCGCCTGGGTCGTATAATCAAGACCAAGGGACCGGGGTTGATTATCCTCATCCCTGTCATCGATAAAATGGTAAAAGTGAGTCTGCGTCTGGTTACCATGGATGTCCCTGAACAGGACGTGATCACAAAGGACAATGTCTCTATAAAGGTCAATGCAGTCATCTATTTCCGGGTCATGGAACCTACCAAAGCAACGGTTGAAGTAGAGGATTTCCTCTTTGCCACATCGCAACTGGCCCAGACCACGCTCAGGAGCGTCTGCGGACAGGTGGAGCTTGATGAAATCCTGTCTAAAAGAGAAAAAATCAACTCTCAGTTGCAGGATATCCTGGACAAGTCCACCGATCCCTGGGGGATAAAGGTCTCTACGGTTGAGGTGAAGCATATCGAACTGACAGAAGAGATGAAGCGTTCCATGGCCAAACAGGCTGAGGCCGAGAGAGAGCGACGGGCCAAAATCATTAATGCAGAAGGTGAATTTCAGGCAGCCAATAAGCTTGTGGAAGCAGCAAGCATTATATCCAAACACCCCGAGGCCCTTCAGTTGAGATATCTTCAGACAATGCGGGAGATGTCGTCAGAGAACAGTACCACAACATTTTTCCCAATACCGATTGATTTAATGTCTGTCTTTAAAAAGAATGAGTAGGAAAAAAGGAAGGATTTGAGGAACTGATGAAGTCAGGGGCTCGGGGACAGGAGGCTATACATTTTAATTGGAGGAAGACACATTATGGAAGAAGAAATAAAACCCGAAGAAACCAAAGAGGCTTCTGAAAAGGCCCCGGAAGAAAAAGCCGAGGAAAAGCCCCTGGACAAAATGACAGCTCCTGAATTGAGGGAGACAGCAAAAGCGATACCGGGTGTTTCCGGTGTCCATGCCATGAAAAAAGATGAACTACTGGCTGTTATCAAAGAGTTCAGGGGAATCAAAGACGAAGAACCTCCAAAAAAGAAAGAGACAGAGACAAAGAAGTCCGCGCTAAGCCCAAAGGAATTGAAACTTAAGATCACCCGACTCAGAGAAGAAAAAGAAAAAGCGCGGGAATCAAAAAACAAAAAGGATGTCGATATCCTGCGCAGGCGTATTAATCGAATGAAAAAGCAAACGAGAAAAGTTGCTCACGCCTGAGATATTACAAGCCATCAAGCAGGCGTCCGGGATTGGTTTCCGGGGCCTGCTTTTGTGTTTTTGCACGAGCCCTTAACTGACAGTCTCCTGAACATGTTGAAAAAACAAAGCCCTTCCAGCCGGATCAAAACAATTGCCATTATCCCTGCTGCAGGATCAGGGGTCCGTATGGGGAACGATCGTGCCAAACAATTCCTGGATTTTGATGGAAAACCTCTCCTGGCCCTGACCCTCAAGCCTCTACAGCAGTGCCGAGCAATTGATGCGATTATCGTCGTGGTCCCTTCAAAGGATGTAGACTATTGCCGGAAAGAGATCGTTGAAAAATTCCAGCTGACCAAGGTAGAAAAGATTGTGGCCGGCGGTATAAGACGCCAGGACTCGGTTCGACTGGGGCTTGAAGCAGCAGAGAGAGATTACGGACTTGTTCTGATCCATGACGGTGTTCGCCCGGTTATTACTGAAAATGCCATTGAACGTATTATTAATGCAGCAAAAACCCATCGAGCCGTAATAACGGGGCTTCCGGCCAGGGAAACCGTAAAGGAAGTGGACAGCAGTCAGAAGGTCGCAAGTACGTGTGATAGAAGGCGCATCTGGTTGATTCAAACACCCCAGGTCTTTTTTTATGAAGACATCCTGGCAGCACACCAGCGGGCCTTCCTGGAAGGCTGGGATGAGGCCCCGGACGACTCGGTGCTCATTGAAAAGATGGGAATCCCGGTCAAGGTGATCGAGGGATCTGAAAAAAATATCAAGGTTACAACACCAAACGACCTGGAACTGGCCAGGTTCCTGTTACTGTCCTCGAATGGGTCAGGGGTTACTTAAAGCAACAATGATTCTGAAAATAGGCACAAGAGGCAGCAAACTGGCGCTTACTCAAAGCCGGTGGGTTAAAAAAAAGGTTGAAGAAAAACATCCTAATGTCCGGGTGGAACTGGTGAAAATCAAGACCACCGGTGACAAGATCCTGGATTCTCCGTTAAGCAAGATCGGGGGGAAGGGCCTGTTTGTGAAGGAAATCGAAGAGGCCCTCATTAATAAAAGCGTTGATGTGGCCGTTCACAGCATGAAGGATGTGCCTGCGGAATTGCCGAAAGTTCTGACCCTTTCAGTATTTCCCGAACGGGAAGATCCCCGCGATGCCCTCATTTCCCTGGGGAATCTGACCCTCGATCAACTCTCCCGGGACGCGAAGGTGGGGACCAGCAGCCTGAGAAGAGCGGCCCAACTGCTCCATATACGCCGGGATCTGGCTATCGTCCCGTTGAGAGGAAACGTCGACACCCGTCTTCGAAAACTGGAATCAGGAGAACTCAACGCCATCATCCTGGCCACTGCCGGCCTCAAGCGACTTGGCTTTGAAAACCGCATCAGCCAGGTCATTTCATCGGAGCATATCCTGCCGGCTGTCGGGCAGGGGGCGCTCGGGCTCGAAGTCAGGCGCAAGGACGAGCAGTCAATCAGCCTGATTAATTTCCTGAATCATAAACCGACTGAAGTAACTGTCACGGCGGAGAGGGCCTTTTTAAAGAAACTGCAGGGGGGATGTCAGGTCCCTGTTGCAGGCTTCGCCCGTCTGGACGGCGAAACAGTGCGTCTCACGGGCATGGTGGCCGAACTTGACGGGACCCGGCTTCTCAGGGATGACATGACAGGTGAAATGAATCAGGCAGAAAAAATCGGAACCACCTTGGCCGGGAGGTTGCTGGACGCCGGCGCAGATAAGATCCTGGCACGTATTTACGACGCCGTATAACGAAGAATCAGACAATCCATGGAAATGAAAAACCATAAAAAGGGCAAAGTATATCTTGTGGGAGCCGGTCCCGGTGATCCCGGCCTTTTGACAATAAAGGGGAAAGAATGCCTTTCTCAAGCAGATGTCGTCATTTATGACTACCTGGCAAATAAATCTTTTCTTGAATACGCACAAGACACGGCAGAGTTGATCTACGTTGGAAAAAAGGGCGGCTGCCACACCATGAGTCAGGAAGAGATCAATGAGTTGATTGTCAACAAAACGCAGGAGGGAAATATTGTTGTCCGACTGAAGGGCGGGGACCCCTATATCTTTGGCAGAGGCGGAGAAGAGGCCCAGAAACTAGTCAGGGCCGGCTTGGAATTTGAAGTTGTACCAGGGATAACATCTGCCATTTCCGTGCCCGCCTATGCAGGAATCCCGTTGACACATCGTGATCATACTGCCACAGTAACTTTTATTACCGGCCACGAATCCCCGCTCAAAGAAGAATCAAATATTGCCTGGGATAAAATCGCTACCGGTGCCGGGACCCTTGTTTTCCTCATGGGTGTGGGGAATCTGGCCCATATAGCCGAAAACCTGATACAAAACGGTCGACCTCCCGATACACCTGTTGCTGTCATTCGCAGGGGAACGGTCGCCGAGCAAAAGACGCTTACCGGAAGGCTTAATGATATTGCGCGACTCGCCACAGAAAGCAACGTCAAACCTCCTGCCATCATTGTGGTCGGACATGTGGTCAACCTGAGAGACGAGCTCAACTGGTTTGAGAAAAGGCCGCTCTTCGGAAAAAGGATCGTGGTTACAAGGGCAAGGGAACAGGCAAGCGGTTTTCTTGGGGCTTTGACCTCTTTGGGTGCAGAATGCATTGAGTTCCCGACCATAGAGATTGTGCCCCCGGAAACCTGGGATGCACTCGATCAAGCGATTAATGCTCTGGAGAATTACCAGTGGCTGCTGTTTACCTCTGTAAACGGTACAAAGTACTTTTTAAAACGGCTTGAGGTCCTTGGAAAAGATGTCCGGGATCTGAAAGGTCTGAAAATTGGGGCTATCGGTCCCAAGACCGCTGAAACCTGGACCCGTTTCGGCATCAAGCCGGATCTGATGCCCGAAGAGTACCGGGCCGAGGCCGTGGTGGCGTGTTTCAGGGAACGGGGACCGGTCAAAGGGTTAAAGATATTGCTCCCCAGGGCGGCACGGGCAAGAGAGGTCCTGCCCGAAGAATTGAAGAGGATGGGTGCCGAAGTTGACGTGGTGCCGGCTTACCTACCGGACCATAAGGCCTGATCACGATACCGGACAGGTAAGGGAAATGCTGGAACAGGGCGCCATTGACATGGTGACGTTTACCAGTTCCTCGACAGTTGAAAATTTTGCAGGAATGTTTGAACGTGATGATGAACAACTGCAACAGTGGATGGGCCCGGTAACTGTTGCCTTAGTGTCTGAACGAAAACTAGGATTTTTCGTCAAGGTCAAGGAAGATCAAAATTTTAACCGCAGGAATATATGTAATATTTTGAGGATTAAAATTTTTTCTGACGCAGAGATTGACGAAAAAGACAGTTTTCGTTCGGGCACTATATAGTATTTTGCCAAGATCCGAAAATTCAAGGACAGAGGTGAGTGACATGACCCATGAAGACAAAGGACATTATTCAAGAAAACACCCGTCTGATCGCAAGGTCAAACCCGAACTGACGGATGCCCTAAAAAAACAGATTTCAGACAAAGGAGTGTCGTGCTCTGCCGCACACAAGGTTGCGAGCGACTTGGGAGAATCGCCTGCCGAGGTAGGTGTTACGCTGGATTTTCTTGAGGTCGCTATTACAAAATGCCAGTTGGGGCTTTTCGGCTATCGCCCTGAAAAGAAGATTGTAAAACCGGCGGAAACCATACTTCAGGAACTGGAAGAAGCCATACGAAAGAACCTGGCAAACAACCGGCTTACCTGTAAATCCGCGTGGGAGATCGCAGAAAGGTTGGGAATAAAGAAGATGGAAGTCGCCTCAGCCTGTGAGGCCCTGGAAATAAAGATATCCCCCTGCCAGATCGGGGCCTTTTGAAAAGACAAAAAAGCCACCACTCTCTCAGCAACATCTGACAGGTGGTGGCTTAAAGGCTGTTTCCCCCTTCGGATCCTTGTTCAGTTATAGTCCATGCCGCCCCCCCCTAACAGCTGCAGGAACTTCCACAGGCAGAATCCGGTTTCGCCATGCTGGACGAGATATTGAAGCCGGCGCCCATGACGGATTCGACATAATCCACTTTTATGGGTTTAATGCTTTCAAAAAAGTCCTTTTCTACGACGAAGGTAAGGTCTCTGTCATCAAATAGTTCATCACCATCTCTTGACTCATCCAGAGCCAGGCCCAGAGAGGGCCCGGATCAGCCCCCTTGGGAGAGCATCACCCTGATGGCTGGTATTACGTCCTTGTCTTTCAATAAACCTTTTATCATTTCACTCGCTTTTTCAGTAACTTCAAACATATTTGCCTCCTCGTAGGTATTTTCCTTTTCTTTGAGCCTAAATTATAGTCACGAATATGTGTTTGTCAAATGAAGAAAAAACTGTTGGGTTTTAAACAATGAATTTGCTGCCGCGGTCGAACTGATATGTCAAACATTTGACTCTTGTTGGAGAGGGTTTTCCCCACCAGACCAGAAAATTGACTTGATTGTGGAGCAGATATCTCACGCTCTCATACCTTTCAAAGCGGAGCTCGCAAGAAATTTCAAGTTTCAATTCTCCTAATTGCAGTAGACAATTTTTATAAATTAATTCAATTAGATATACATGGTTTTCCGTACGCGGAAATCAGAACCTTTCTATTCCCCCTATTGATCCACATGCAATCTATTTCAAAAAATCCCCTGAAAAAGCTCAGGAATCAAGCCCTCAAGAAAGATTTCCCCTGCTCTCAATGCATCCTGACAAAGCCCTTAATTTTGGCACCGATTTTGCATTCTATTCTAGGCTGAAACGACAGAAACCGATAAAAAAACAAAAGCCCTAGGAGGCTGTCCGAGAATAGCAATTTTTTCCAAAATCGAGGAATGTCCGAAAAAATTACCACAGGCATATAGTTAATATTCCGAGGATAA
>JAFDJF010000196.1 GCA_019307645.1 Deltaproteobacteria bacterium | reverse complement strand
ACAGACAGCCCTCTTCTCGGCAGCTGCCCGGATAGCCGATGCAGGAATGGCACCCCCGGCTCAGAGCTATCAGCTGATGCCCGGGCACCGTCACAGCTTTTCTAAAGTCTTTAGCGCGCTTCAGATTAAGCCGTCAGAGGCACGCTGGATAAATGAAGTGCCCGACAACCCGGAACCTGTGGATGTGGTTTTTTTTGCAGGGTGTGGTCTTACCGGTATGCCCCACCTTTTTCTTGAGGTGGTAGACATCCTGGACAGTATGAAGGTGAATTATGTCGCCCTGGCAGGGGGCGAGATTTGCTGCGGGGCAACGCCCATTTTGTGGGGGGATCTGGAAACATCACAGAAGCTCGGTCAGAATTTCATCTCCGCCATCAGCGCGTTCAACCCCGAGAAGGCGGTATTTGCCTGCTCCGGCTGCCATACCATGTGCATCGGGTCATTGCCTCTGGTCACGTCTGTTCCCTTTGAATCCTGTGAACTGACCCAGTTCCTGGTGGAAAACCTGGATAAAATTCCATTTACAAACAGTATAGACAGGCAGGTGACCCTGCATGACAGTTGCAGTGTCGCTCGTCTTGTGTTGCGGGGGAATTGCCCATGTTATGCGACCAGAGATAGGAAAAGCGGTTCAGCGAACCCCGCTAAGCGAGGCTGAAACTACCGGTGCCGACATTCTGGCGACCATCTGCACCGGCTGCCACCAGAGCTTTGCACCACTGGCCCCTCAATATCCTTTTGAAGTCTGGAACTATATCAGTGTTGTGGCTGAGTCTGTTGGAGTCCGGCATGAGGACAGACTCGGTGAATATTTAAAGCTGGGGGATGTGACGCAGGTGATAGATGCGGCCCGGGAGTATATTGATGCAAGCGACTTCAGCACGGATGAGATGGAACGTATCTTACCCGATTATTTCAACAGGTTATGGCCTGGCGAACGGAAAACCTGATGAATCAGAACAAGATCCACCGGTTCTACCGGCGTATAATGATGTCTGACCACAAATTTTCGTCATTCCGGCGAAGGCCGGAATCCAGTCTTTTCAAATGCTTACAGACGGTCTGGACTCCGGTTTTCACCGGAGTGACGACTTTTTACGAGAGCATCAAGTTTTGCAGGAGCTGCGTTTGAATCTCAGCAAGAGTCAAGCTCGGGTTTATACCTTGGAACGGCTTGAGCCGTTCAACCGGGCTTAAAAACGAGACGAAAGGAATGCGTGCCATGGAAGTTATCACCACGCACAGGAATGCAGATTTTGACGCGCTGGCCTCTGTATTTTCCGCTGCAATCATTTATCCTGGTGCCAAACCGGTGCTCCCTCAAGGGCTCAACCCCAATGTTCGCGCTTTCTTGTCCATTCACAAGGACCTCTTTCCCTTTGGAGCCCCAAAGGAGATTGATCCCGAAGAGACATCCATGCTCATCGTGGTGGATACGAACAGCTGGAGACGTCTGGACGGTGTGGATGGTTTGAAAAAAAAGTCGGATCTGACCATCCACGTGTGGGATCATCATCGGGAGCCCGGCGATATCGAAGCCCAATGGTCCTGCTGTGAACCTGTGGGTGCCACCACCACGCTGTTTGTCAGGCGACTGGAGCAAGAGAATGAAAGGCTTTCCACGATACAGGCATCGCTTTTTCTTGCAGGCATCTATGAGGACACGGGGAACCTGACATTCCCCTCCACAACGGCTCAGGATGCCAGGGCTGCCGCGTTTCTGCTTGAACAGCAGGCGGATCTAAACATGCTCAACAGTTTTCTCCGACCTGCTTATGGACCCAAACAGAAAGATGTCCTGTTTGAAATGGTGAAAAATACGAAGCGCAGGAAGCTGAAAGGATACAGCGTAAGTCTGATCAAACAGAAAGTCGAAGGGCATACCCCCGGGCTCGCCCTGGTCGTTGATATGTATCAGGACATCGTGAATGTGGATGCGGCCTTTGGCATTTTTACGGAGCCAAAAAAGGATCGAACCATTGTAATCGGCAGGAGTGGTGCGGCCGGTCTAAACATTGGCTCCATAATGCGAAGCATGGGAGGAGGGGGTCATCCAAACGCAGGGTCTGCAATGTTGAAATCGGTGAATCCTGATGCCGTTGAAACATGGATCGCTGAGTTGATAAAGGGGAATCAGCAGGCATCTGTACAGATTAGTGACCTGATGTCCTTCCCGGTGTCCACTGTAACCCCGGAGACACCAATGAAAGAAGTGGCTCTTTTATTGAGGAAAAAAGGTTGTACCGGCTTTCCGGTCACTGACGGAGAAACAGTGGTGGGTATTATTTCCAGGCGGGATTTTAAAAAGGTGAGGCCAAAGCAGATGAAGTCTCCTGTAAAGGCGTTCATGTGTACCAGTGTCGTCCAGATTGATCCGGGCAGCAGCGTGGTTCAAGCGGCCCGATTGATGATCAGGAATGACATCGGGCGGCTCCCTGTGGTAAAAGAAGACAAACTCATTGGACTCATCACCCGATCTGACACCATGAGATATTACTATGATCTCCTGCCGGATCAATAATCTGATTCCGGGAGGGCTTATGGTGCAATATTGCGCCCCCCCCTCTTTTTATTGAAAAACCGATGTGATTCACGTTAATGTAATAAAGAAATCCAAACATAGGGTTCGCGCAAAAATAAATTCATATTTTTGGCGCTCAGATTTAGCTTAGGTTTGGTAGATTTTAAAAAGCAAAAGGCGCAGTAATAGTGGACTATTTCAAGGTTGTTGCCTTTTAAAATCTGCCAAAAATGACCTGAAGATGAGATGCCAAAATGTGAATTTATTTTTGCGCGAGCCCATAGCCCTTTTCAGGCTTGGAGAAGATAAAATGGATGGAGATTATAAAGAGGAACTCAACGGGATCAAGGACGATCCCTTAAAACATAATGAAGAATTCCTTAAAAATCATAAAGAGTTAAATTTGGACAGGGATTTATATTATAAAATCACGATTGAGCACATAGAAAAAAGTTGTGGGTGCCAGGTGATATGTAATCCCCATTTCAATGGGATCTCGTTTTATGTGGAAAACGAATACTACCAGGATGCTCAAGACGTTATAGAAAAGATCACTGAAGAAAACAGGGGTCGGGAAGAGCGGCTCGCAAGAAAAAAAGTTGAGGTATCAAAAAAAGTCAGCCGGAAATTTGACGAGCGAATTGCCAAGTGTGAACACCCGAATGATAATGAATTCAAATTTGCAGAGAACTGCCTGAAAACATTGAGAATTGAAGATTATGTTCAGGCTCGGGACGCTGAAAAATATCGACAACTTTATGTAAAATATTCTGAATATTTTAAACTGGTCGGATGGCCTGAAGACGTTGAAGGCGACGCGGCAAAAAAATACTTAAACTCTTCTTTCGTAAGAGGCATTTAAAAGGAAGACTATGGACCAGGACAACCATGATTTTAATACTGAAACTGAATCAGAAGAAAGCTTTGAAGAATTGTTAAACCAGAGTGTTGTTGAACCGGTTCACCTTAACCCCGGTGAAAAGGTTGACGTTGTGGCCACCAATATAACAAGAGAGTGGGTTTTCATTGATTTAGGCGGTAAATCAGAAGGCTATATTGCAGTAAACGAGTTTGTAGATGATGAAGGCAACATCACAGTAAAAGAGGGGGGCACGATCAGCGCCTATTTTCTGTCTTCCAGAAACAATGAGATGCTGTTTACCACCCGAATTACCGGCGACACAACGGGTAGCCAACACCTGGAAGAGGCCTATCACAACCGGATCCCTGTTGAAGGTCTTGTCGAAAAAGAAATCAAGGGGGGATATGAAGTCAAGATAGCGGGAAACGTTCGTGCGTTTTGCCCCTATTCCCAGATGGGACTTCAGCGGGTTGATAAAACTGACCAATACATCGGCCGGCATTTGACTTTTAAAATAATCGAATATGGTGAGAAGGGCCGCAACATCATTATTTCCAACAGGACCGTACTGGAAGAGGAACGACGGAAACAGAAGGATGCCCTCAGGGAATCTTTGGAAGAGGGGATGGTGGTAAGTGGAGAAATAACCTCGATCAGAAAATTCGGGGCGTTTGTTGACATCGGAGGGATTGAAGGCTTGATCCCTGTCTCGGAGATTTCATGGGGTCGAGTGGAGGATATCAACAGTTCACTCTCCGTCGGGCAGAAGGTAGACATTGCGATCAAAAAACTGGACTGGGGAAATGACAAATTCTCGTTCAGCCTGAAAGAAATTCTTCCCGATCCATGGGACAACATTGGACTGAAGTATCCGGAAGGTTCCAGTCACAAAGGCAGCGTTGCACGCCTTGCGCCTTTTGGCGCTTTTGTGACCCTTGAACCTGGCATAGACGGTCTTGTTCACATTTCAGAACTCGGGAAAGGCAAAAGGATAAATCACCCCCGTGAAGTTTTGGAAGAGAATCAGACCATTGACGTCAAAATTATCAGAGTGGACGAAGAGGAAAAACGCCTCTCGCTTGCAATAGTCTCAGATGAGCAGGATGCAGAAGACAGCGATTACTACAAAGAACACATGGTCGAAGGCAGCAAGAAATCATCCGGATCTTTCAGCACGCTGGGAGATATTCTTCGGGCAAAAATGGATAAACAGAAGGATTAGATGGAGACCATCTTCAAAATAGAAGGTGATTATATTGAGCTGATAAAACTTTTGAAGGCAACAGGCCTCTGCACCACGGGCGGAATGGCAAAGATAGTCACGGCTGAAGGACATGTGAAAGTCGATAACCATATAGAGCTTCGCAAGAGATGTAAAATAAGAAAAGGCCAGAGAGTTGAATTTGATGGCCATATCATCGAGGTAGAATAGGGGATAGATATCGGATGACATATGACCAGAGGACAAATAACGCATGACAGACGGCAGGGATCAGAAGACAGCTGAATGCCCCCTAACGTTGCATAAATCCTGTCGACAAAAACCGTTTTACTCGCGCTATAGTGCATGAACTGCGCGTGTAGGCATGCTTTTCTGAACCTCATGTAGTGTGAACTACAATTCGGGCCAGAAAATCATGACTACACACACATTTCACGCACTCTAACACGTTTTTGTTCGAAGTTTTATGCAACGTTAGGGTGACGACTGGGGGGTGCGCTCATGTCACCAAAGAAGACTCAAACAGAGGCTAAAAGTAAGGAACAGACCATTGCCGAGATTCGGCGCAACCGAGAGCAGCAGGAAAAGACTTACCGGGAGCGGGCGCTCAAGATTTACCCGTGGATCTGTGCGCGGTGCGGGCGGGAATTCAAGGGCAAGAGACTTCGGGAGCTTACGGTCCATCATAAGGATCACAACCACGATAACAATCCGCCTGACGGCAGCAACTGGGAGCTGCTGTGTATTTACTGCCACGACAATGAACACTCGAAGTATCTGGATGCGGAATGGTATGGCGAGGGGACACCGGGCGGCGAACAGGAGCCCCCTTCCACCTACAAGGCGTTCGCTGGTCTTGAGGCCTTGCTGAAAGAGAAAAAGTAGCTGATCAATTCCAGGAGCGAAAAAAACCCGCTAGACTGCGGTAGTCAAACCTAGCGGGCAGGAGAAGAAAATGCTGACTTTCAGAGAAAGTTAGTCTCCTGACCAAAAAGATAGTCAGCCGTCTAAAAAAGTCAAGTCTTCTAAGCTGACTGAAAAGATTGAAAACCGGCTTGCCCCCAAGATGCCCATGGTCACCCATGGGTTCGCGCCATGCTAACTTATTGAATATTATAGCTTAACATCTCCCTGCCTTCTTCTGCTAATCTTCAAGTTCTACAACAACTTCGCAGTACGGATCGCCTTTGGTGAGCAGTTTTGGAAAATCCAGTTTTTTAAGTCTGACACCCATATTTTCAAATGTGCCGATCTCCATTTGATAGGCGAGCTTTGAGCAGAATTCAGGAATTTCACATAGAATTTCCGCTGCCGGGCAACTAAATTCTCGTTTTATGGCACGTTTCCTGCCGGGTTCAATCCACATGCCTTTTATGCCGGACAGGGTATCCTCACAATCAAATACCCGTCCGACGCTGCGGGCATCCTCCGGATCAATGTTCATGACCTTCTTTATCAGTTCACCCCGATGATATCCCCATTCATACAGCGGGGCAGCTGCTATTTTCCATACTTCCTCGCCGTGCGCGTCTGCGAATGACCGGAGGGTGTAGATAAAAGCCAGTTCTCCATATTTTTCAAAGAGGGGTTCATGAACCTCCTTGAATTCCGATCTTCTCCCAACGGCAGCATCTCCACGACCTCTTCAAACACGTATTCACCATGATCGAATCTTTCTACAACTTTTCTTCCCATTTTTGAGTACCTCCAATGGTTAACGACTTTTTACAGGATTATCTTTATTGCCTCTGTTTACCCTATAGTTGCATAAATAACATGGCTAACTGGTGTTAGAAACTATAATAATTGACGCATTTATCTTTTTGTATACTCTACTGGAATTCACCCCAAGTGACATCCTGAAAGCAGTCAAGAGCAGACTTGATCCCCATGCATTTGAGCGTAAAGGTCTCGCAATCTTTTTTTATAGATTTTTCCTGATCCTGTTTTTGGCAGCTCGTCAAGAAAAACAATAAACTTGGGCGCCTTGTAAGACGCCTGGTGTTCTTTGCAAAAGCGGATGATGTCTTCTTCGCTGGCGGATTCGCCTTCTTTGAGCACAACGGCGGCATTTACCACTTCACCCCATTTTTCATCCGGCACCCCGAAGACTGCGGCCTCTAGAATTTTGGGGTGCATATAAAGTACGTTTTCAACTTCCGTGGAGTATACATTTTCCCCCCCGGTGACGATCATATCCTTTATCCGGTCTACGATGTTGACGTAGCCTTCTGAATCGAGAGTGGCCAGATCCCCGGTCCGCAACCATCCATCTGAAAATGCTTTTTCGGTTTCTTCCGGAAGCTTCCAGTAGCCGGGTGTAATCGTATGTCCTC
>JAFDJF010000195.1 GCA_019307645.1 Deltaproteobacteria bacterium | reverse complement strand
ACTTGGAAAAGTATACTGCTATGCATTCAGCTATTATTCTGCTTCGTAACACCAGGCCATGCAATGGATATCACCCTCCAATGGAATGCCAGTGTGGGATCCTCCGGATATAGGGTCTATTACACGACAGGATGCCCGGGTCCGCCATACGACGGCACAGAAGCTGTGGAGGGCAGCTCTCCCATTGACGTAGGAAACGTAACGCAGTTCACACTTCATGATATACCGGACGGAGACTGCCGTTTTGCTCTCACGGCCTACAATGCCTATGGTGAAAGCGGGTATTCTGCCGAAATCACTACGGCCCCGGCGCCCCCTTTCATTTATCAGTACCCGTTCATATATTACAGTGCGAATGCTATTTATGTAACATACAATGAACCAAATTTGCAGAATGCAACAATCGAAGGCAATTACAGATTCAATCCATCCCTGAACTTTGCCACCTCCGGTGATGACATTACCGCTATAAGCGCCAATACCTGTCGTCTGGCCATGGCATCCATTCCGAATTATATGATTCTCACAATGACAGTTACCGACATTACAGATGCAGCATGTTATGCGGTGACACCATCTTCCATTAAAATCAATGACAATGATGATGACGGAATGGCTGATGACTGGGAGCGTTATCAGGGAGTTGACAACCCCAATAATGACCCGGATGATGACGGCCTGACAAATTTACTGGAATTTCAGTACAGCACCGACCCATTTAATCCAGACACAGACGGCGATGGGACACCTGATAAATGGGACGATGGCGTGCCATGCCATGGCGACCTAAATACCGACGGTGACGTTGATGGCTCTGACCTGGCGGAGGTGGTGGCCAATTCCGATCCCTGTGGACTATCTTACTTTGCAGCAGAGTTTGGGATTACGAATTTAGATTAGATAGCATGGATAGCATGCGCCCCGCCCTGATCATATCTTCAACTCTTTCAAGGAGGCTGTCCGAGAACGGCCCTTTTTTGATTTCGCCAAAAAGCGGCTCAAGCCCACCCTACGGGCGGGTCCCGGAAGCCCAATCTCTGCACCAGCCTCAAATTTTAATCCTCGAAATACTTCAATGTATTCCTGTTTACCCCGTTAAATGCATAGCATATTTAGTGTCTGAACGAAAACTATCTCATTTCTGGATGGACACGATCTAAAACTGTTATGGATCCAAAATTCAAAAAACTTGCGTACCCCGGATGAATCTTTTATATTGATCTAATGAAAATACCCAGGTTGCTTTTAATTATCATTCTCTTACTGCCTCTCATACCTTTCTTGGGATATACCCCGACACCATGTGTTTCAAAAGAAAATTCGGCGGGAAAAAACACCTTATTTCTGGTTTACAGCTATGCAGAGGACACCATTGGTCTTGTGGATGTTTTATTAAAGGAGATAAGGCTAATGGGCTATGAAGCACAGAACTTGGGTTCGGCTCAAGTAAAGAAGCGAAACGAGAAAAAAAACCAACGCGTTTACGGAAGCGGTTTTTTTATCTCCGAAAGCGGTCTTTTCATAACCGCCTGTCATGTAATTGAACGGGCTGAGACGATAATTTTAAGAAAACTCAATGGTGATTCATCCAGGGCAGAAATTTTAATTGACGACCCGCTAACAGATATCGCAGTTCTGTCTACAACTGAAGAGAAAAAGGTAGAGCATTGGTTGTCTCTTGGAAATTATCATCATGCAAATATCGGAGATGAGATAAAAGTGATTGGCTACCCGGTGCCAAATCTGGTTGGCAGCATGCCGAAGCTTACCGCAGGATTTATTTCCTCAAACGTCGGACTTCAGGGTGACCCGACAAAATTTGCAGTCAGAGCCCCGCTTGTACTAGGGTGTAGCGGTGCGGCAATACTTAATGCCCGAAATGAGGTCATTGGAATAGCAAGTGAGCAAGTCAGCGACTTCACCTTCCTGACCCACACCGGTCCCCTTCCACCAGACATCAATCTCGGGATAAAAATTGATTATGCAAGAACGCTGCTGGAGGTAAGCCTGGAAGAAAATATCTCATGGAAGAGTTCAAACATTAGAAACCTGGAGGATGCAATTAATTCTACCGCTCTGGTTTTAGTTAACACCCGGAAGGTTCCTGAAGATTTTCAGTCAAAAAAGCCAGATCGATCGATATTAGTCGAAATTTCAAATATTTATGGGTATTATATTATTCACTACACCTTATTTGAATTTAATAAAAAATGGACTGTCAAAGACACATGTGAAGTTTTGGTAAGCGAATATATCGCCGGTGCCCCTGGTTCAGGCCCCTACGAAATTGTTGAAACAATCATAAAAGAAATGCGAATCAAAGTTGCATTGTAACAGAGGTTATTATGAAAAAGTCTATCGGTCCAAAGACAATCCTGTATCCTGCACCGGTTCTTATTGTCGGGACCTACGATAAAGAAGGGAAGCCCAATGCCATGACCGCTGCCTGGGGAGGGATATGCAGCTCTAAACCGCCGTGCGTTACGGTCTCACTCAGGAAGGCTACATATACCTATGGCAACATCCTGGAGCAGAAGGCCTATACATTAAACATCCCTTCAGAAAGACACGTTAAAGTAGCCGATTATTTTGGCATGGTGTCAGGAAAGGGTGTGGACAAGTTTTCCGAAACCGGGCTTACTCCTGTCAGAAGTGAACTTGTAAATGCCCCGTATATTGAGGATTTTCCCATTATACTGGAATGCAGGCTGCTTCACACATTTGAGATCGGGTTGCACACTCAGTTTATTGGTGAAATTATGGATGTTAAGGCCGACAGCGACCTGCTTCGTGAGGACGGCGTCCCGGATATAGAAAAAGTCAAACCGATTGTATTCGCCCCCGGGGCTCACAGTTATTTTGGAACAGGTGATTTTCTTGGTACTGCATTTTCAATCGGAAATGAGATTAAGTCCGGAGTGTGACTACTCACGTAGTCAGGCTGAAGGTGTTTAGACTGAAGACTGAAGGCAAAAAAGAACTGGAAATTTTCTTCCAGGAATAACGCAGTTACAATAATACAATAATAGGAACCCCATGTGTATCACGTTCAATCCTCTACTAATCCCGCGTTCCGCGGGACCTACAGCCTAAGCAACCTGAACAGTTACTCCGGAGTAACAGTTTTGCACTATTAAACCAGGGAGGTCAACATGACGGAGATTACAGATTACAGCGGCAGGTTTGATTCAACTTTCAGCCATGATAATTTCAAGAAAGAGACGCTTCTCAAGCTGCTCAAGGGGTATAATGAGTACATGCTCAGGATTGATGGTTTCTGGTATCTCACCGTCATGAACAAATGGGGCAATGATGAGGCGTTTGATTGCGACGTCAAGGTATGGGAAAAAGCACAGCTTTTTGAAATGAAGACAATAAGCGGCCTGTTAAATATTCACGGCGAAGATGTGGAGACGTTGATGAAGTACATCCAGGTAAGCCCGTGGATGTGGATTTATAAGTACGACATAGAACTCAAAAATCCAAACCACAGCGTAATGAGCATCTTTCACTGCCCCACCCTGATTTCACTGGAAAAAGAGGGTACGGGACGCGAAAAACTGATATGTCAGGACCTGGAACCAAAAATCATGGGTATTATGGCGCATTTTTTTAATCCGGACATACAGGTGACCGGCCTGAAGGTACCTCCCAGAACAGACTATAGTGATATGTGCTGTCAGTGGGAGTTCAGGCTGAACAAATGATGCCCTCTGCTTCGGATTCTAATCCTCGAAATATTACACTATATTCACCCCAAGGGCACTTACTTCGTGGCGCCTGCGGTTAAAATCCTCATTCCCATAGACCCTAAACAAAATATCTCATTTCTGGATGGACACTAAATAAGGTAAAAAACTCAACAGGAGGCTTTTGAAATGAAACGACCGTTGGAAGGTGTTCGAGTGCTGGATTGTGGAATATACCATGCCGGGCCAGGCGGCCCGGCTATCCTTGGCGACCTGGGCGCAGAAGTCATTAAGATTGAAGAGCCTGGGGTAGGCGACCCCATAAGGGGCGGGAAACGAATTGGCAGTGTTCCACTTGAAATCCCGGGCGGAAGGAGCTTTTTTAATGAAGGTGCAAACCGGAACAAGAAAAGTGTTACGCTGAATCTTCAGTCCGAGAAAGGGCAGAAAATTCTGTATCGTCTGGTGGACGGGGCAGATGTCTTCTTAACGAGCATGCGACGGGGGGCAATTGAACACCTGAACATCACCTATCCGACCATACGTAAAATCAACCCACGGATCATTTATGCCACGGTTTCCGCGTTTGGGCCCAAAGGCCCGGACAGCCATCGTGGTGGGTTTGACTATCAGGGGCAGGCGAGATCCGGGTTCATGTGGTCTATGGGCGAAGAGGGGGGGCCGCCGACAGTCAATCAATTTGCGATCATTGACCAGGCCACGGCCATTATGGTGAGCCATCAGATAATAACCGCACTTTACATGCGGGAGCGTACAGGTATTGGCCAGGAAGTCCATGTTTCTATCCTGGGAACCTCCATGTTCCTGCTTTACTTTAATGTTCTGATGGCACAAGCCATCGGATATGAAATGCCCCGGCACCAGCGAAAAAAAGATCATGCCATGAGAAATTTCTATGAGTGCAGCGACAGCCGTTGGCTCATGATGACTCTGACACCACCGGACAGGTTTTGGGCGCCGTTGTGTCAGGCCCTGGGGCATCCCGAGCTTGAGAACGATCCCCGTTTTGAAGTTGACGATAAGAGGCTCGAAAACGCGGAACAACTGGTGGCTATCTTTGATGAGGTCTTTGCTACGCGCACGGCGGCTGAATGGTTGGATATCTTTAGCGACTATGATCTCTTCGTCTGCGCCGTTAATTCCCTGACGGATCTTGGAAATGACCCCCAGGTCATTGCAAACGACTACATTGTTGATTTTGAACATCCAACTCTTGGGGATATCAAAATCCCGGGATACCCGGGCCATTTCAGTGAAACCTGGGCCGGAACGACCCGTGCTGCCCCGGATTTGGGAGAACATACAGACGAAGTGCTTATGGACATCTGCGGGTATTCTAAAAAAAAGATCAAGAGCTTGCGGGAGGAAGGGGTTATTTGAAGGCGCTCTGTGAGAGACATAAGAATACCCGATTGGCGGGGATAAATCCAAGCAGGGAGGGAAGAGAAAAATGAAAATTGAAAAGCTGGACCATCTCCACTTCTACGTAAAGGACCTGGAAAAGACCATTGAAAGTTTCCAAGATCTGCTTGGGGTAGAATTTAGTGAAATTATGAATTGGGAAGAATCCGGAGGAATCAGGGATTCATACGCTCCCCCCGGGCTAAACGTTATTCAGCCGACGATGAATCGGGAAATTGACAAATTTATTGAGCACAAAGGCGAGGGGATTTCAGGAGTCTCCTTCAAGGTGTCGAACATAGATGAGGCAGTCTCTGAGCTGCAGTCTAAGGGCTTGAAGCTTATAACGAAAGTAAAAGCTGGCAATGTGACCGAGGCTCTGTTTGCGCCTCCAAATCATTTCGGGGTAATCCTTGAGTTGTGTGAGTATCCGGGCGATGACATTCATGCGGCTGCAACGGTTGCAGATGACTGAACGCGCATTGCCTGAGGCCAAGTCAACATAGCCGCAGATTGCATCCCAACTAAATAGTGTCCTCAAAATATTACATATATTCACCCCAAGGGCACTTACTTCGTGGCGCCTGCGGTTAAAATTTTGATCTTCCTTGACCTTGACGAAAAATCCTAGTTTTCGTTCAGACACTAAATAACAGGAGAGTGTGCCATGACATATCGGGTGATTCAATGGACAACAGGGAATGTCGGCTTCCACGCCTTGCGGGCAATTATTCATCACCCCGACCTGGAACTTATGGGTGTGTTTGCACACAGCCATGAGAAAATCGGTAGGGACGCTGGTGGAATCTGTGGGATTGATCCCGTTGGAGTGAAGGCCACAGACGATGCCGAGTCTCTTCTATCTTCTAATGCGGACTGTGTCTCCTACATGGCCATCGGCGAGACTCGGCCCAGGGAGACGGTGGAGGATCTGTGCAGGATTCTCGAATCGGGCAAAAACGTCGTCTCCACTTCCCTTGTCTCCCTTCAGTATCCACCCTTCGCCCATCGCGGAATACGTGAACGGCTCGAGTCCGCATGCCAAAAAGGGGGAACCTCACTTTATACCTCTGGGATAGATCCCGGCTTTTCCGGCGATACCCTTCCACTTACACTCATGAGCCTGTGTGAGCGGGTGGACTCCGTCCGCGTTATGGAGCTCTTTAACTACCACAGCTACGATGACTGGGAATTTACCGGTGAGTACTTTGGTTTTGGAAAGCCTCCCGACTATAATGCCCCGATTTTTTTCCCGGGCGTCTTGAAATGGGGCTGGGGGGGTATCGTTACAATGGTTGCGGATGCCCTGGGGGTTGAGCTTGAAGAGATCCGGGAAATTCACGAACGCGCGGTGGCTAAGGAAACCTTTCATACCACAATGGCTCACGTGGAGAAAGGGACCGTGGCTGCTGTCCGCTTTCAGGTCCAGGGTATTGTCAAGGGCCGACCGGCTATAGTGGCCGAGCATGTAAATCGTCTGAGGGATGATGTGGCCCCTGAGTGGCCCAGCCCCCCGGACGGGAAGGATTCGTGCTATCGGGTGGTGATCGATGGTTCACCGTCCCTCAAATGTGAACTCGAAATTGAGGGCTATGACGGAGACCACAACACCGGCGGGGTAACCGCCACGGCCATGCGCGTTATCAATGCAATCCCGGCGGTCTGCGCAGCACCGCCCGGCATGCTCTCGACCCTTGATCTGCCGCTGGTGACAGCGCGCCATTTGATGGGTTGAACATATAGGGGCCGAAAGACCAATAGATATTTTTACTTACCTGGAACAAGAAAAAACGGGCTTATAGGAGGTCAAAAATGGAGACTTTCGGATATGCTGGAAAAATCCTGAGAGTTGATCTCTCTTCAGGGAACACTGAAACGGCTGACACCATGGACTATGCTGACAGGTTTCTTGGCGGAAGAGGCTTTGCTGCAAAGGTATGCTGGGACGAGGTGCCGCCTGAAGTTGGTGCCCTTGATGAAGAAAACAGGATTGTATTTGCCTGCGGCCCCTTGTGCGGACTGTCAGGCCTGGGAAGTTCGCGCTGGGTCGTATGCGGCAAATCCCCGTACTCCACCCCGGATCATTTCAATTACAGTAACATGGGAGGCAATTGGGGGTCTGCTTTGAAATTCGCCGGATACGATGCGGTGGTGGTCAGTGGAAAATCGGACAGACCGGTTTACCTTCTGCTGCATGACGGTATTGTCGAATTTAAAGACGCCGCAGCTTTATGGGGAAAAGGGGCTATTGAAGCAAGGGAAATGCTCAAGAAAATGGAAGGTCAGTCTGTAAGGGTTGTCGGCATTGGTCCGGCCGGTGAGAACATGGCTGTAACGGCTATAGTTCAGGCCGATAATGATGCCAGTGGCACGGGAGGCCTGGGGGCCGTTATGGGGTCAAAAAATCTCAAGGCTATTGTGGTTAAGAGCGAGCGGAAAAAGGTGCGCGTTGCC
>JAFDJF010000194.1 GCA_019307645.1 Deltaproteobacteria bacterium | reverse complement strand
AGCGGATTTTACTGTGCAATGTTCCCAAACCGCTGCAGGACACCTCCATTGGTCTGGTGTCTGCCGGGATGTTGTCCCTTGCCTTTTTTGCATTTAAGGGAATGGTGTAGGAATTCTTAATTTTGAATTCTTAATTTTTAATTAACCGAATTAAACCATCTACTTTGCAGGTGGTGCCAGCTTTGCTATGCGGGTAAGTGAGAGATGTTATGGAACCCAATTTACAGAAAGATTGTTCTCTCACCCACTCCCTGGCGGTCGTTAGAGGCACAGGGAACACAGAGAAAGAAAAAACCAAATTTCCTGTGTCTGAGACAACCAAAAATTAGTTCTTTTACCCATTCAGCTATAATACTGTGAGTGTTTTAAAGACAGAAGAAAAACTCTGTGGTCTCTAGCGGAGCGGGTGAGAGATAAGTGTTTTGTTATGAATAAACACCCTTTTAGGGTCACATTTCAAGCCACCCTTTTTAGGGGTGGTTATTGACTATAAATTAAGGACTGACAAAAAATCCTTTTTTAATATTCAAAATTCAACATTGAAAATTCAACATTATTTAATGGAGGATCATAAATGGTAGGCGGATTTTTGATAATGGGGTTACTGGGTACAGTTATCGGTGTAGGGCTGGCGCTGGCATCCAAGATATTTTATGTCTATGTGGATCCGAAGATAGAGGCGGTTGAAGATGCGCTTCCCGGGGCCAACTGTGGGGGCTGCGGTCTACCCGGGTGCAGTTCCAATGCCGAGGCCATTGTCCGAGGGGAAGCAGCGGCGTCTTCCTGTGTGGCCGGAGGAGAAGAGATTGCTTTAGAGATTGCCGAGATTATGGGGGTAAAGATCGAGGCCAGGGAGCCTGACATTGCGCTTCCGGGCTGCAGTTATGGTTTAGCCGAGGCGGACATAAAGTTTATATATAATGGTGTTAATGACTGCCGTGCCGCCATGTTGTTGAATGGTGGCACCAAGGTCTGTTATGCGGGTTGTCTGGGTTTGGGCACCTGTGTTGAGGCCTGTCCGTTTGGGGCGCTTTCCATAGGGGATGACAGTCTGCCTGTGGTGGATGAAGCGCTTTGTACGGGCTGTGGTACCTGTGAGCGGGTGTGTCCGAAGCACATTATCACGCTTTCGTCCAATTCCCGGAAGATCCAGCGGGAGCAGACCACCTATGACTGTACCACCCCGTGCCAGAGGGCCTGTCCGGCAGGGATAGATATTTCGGGTTATATCCATGAGATTGCACAAGGCCGGTATCTTGAAGCGGTTCGGGTCATCAAGTTGAGGAATCCGTTTCCGTCGGTATGCGGCCGGATTTGTGTGCACCCGTGTGAGGATGTCTGTCGGAGGAACCTGGTGGATGCTTCGGTTGCCATCAATGATCTGAAGCGGTTTGCGACGGATTATGAGCGGGCTTCCGCTCAGAGGGTTCAAGTGCCCCGGGCGCCTGAGACGGGCAAGCAGATTGCTGTGGTTGGGGGTGGCGCAGAGGGTCTGACCGCGGCCTATTTTTTAAATCGTCTGGGCCACGATGCCACGGTCTATGAGTCCACGTCCCGGTTGGGAGGGTTGCTGCGTACGGGGCTTCCGGAAAACCGGTTGCCGCGCGAGATAATTGACTGGGACATTGACAGCATCATTGATGCCGGTGTTGCGGTTAAGAAGGCGCAGCAAGTGGGCAAGGATTTTACCATTGGCTCATTGATCAGGCAAGGTGCATCTGCGGTATTTGTTGCCACGGGCGGATGGGACACCCGGATGAGTGAAAGGGCAACCGGTGGTGTGTCTCAGCCCATCCCCGGGGTGCAGCTTCTGGTGGATTATGTTCTGGATATAAGGGAAGGAAAGAGCCCGTCTGTGGGCGACAGTGTGATGATCATCGGAGGCGGTCATGCGGCCCTCGAGGCGGCCGGGGCGGCAAAGGAAGCCGGCGCTGCGGTTTGCGTGGTATTGCGCAGTTCAAAAGCGCTTGTGCCTGTCAGTGACGAAGCCCTTGATGCTGCCGAAGGTGAAGGGATCAGGATTATTTATGAGGCGGCACTTTCGAAGATGCTCGGTGAAGGAGACCGCCTGATGCAGGTTGAGGTTATGGCGGCTTCAGGTCTGGGGGAGGCAGAGGTTATTTCCGTTGACACCCTTCTGACGGGTGCGGGCCGGTTCCCTGAGCTGATATATGTTCCCCGGGTCGAAGGAGAAGAAACACAAACGCCGCAGAAAGTGGACACCTGGCAGACAGTGGTTCCCTATGCCGGTCCGTTTGCCACCGATGATGTGGGGCTTTTCCGTGACGGTGAGGTGACCAGTGATTACAAGGCAGTGATCGAGGCCATTGGGGCGGGCAGAAGGGCTGCAAGCTCTGTCCAGAGATATCTGAACGATGAACCTGTTGAGGCCCCGTTTAATATGATCCGGACATTTACCCACGTGGTCAGCCTGGATAGTCTTGAGCCGGTGCCCCAAGCGCCGCGTGAGAAGATGCCCGAGCTTTCACAGGAACAACAACTCCTTGACCCGGCAAAAGAGATCGCCCTGGGTTTTTCTCAGGATCAGGCGTCAAAGGAATCCAAACGGTGCCTGCAATGCGGAATCATCTGCTATCGTCGCACGAAGAAAGGGGCGCTGCACTAAGGGGTTCGCGTGTGCTACCCATAGGTTATTGGAAAGATGTGAACCCTTAATTATAACTTAAACATACGGAAACGAGCCTATGTTTTTTTATATTTCATTGTATATTGCCTTGGCAGTCTTTGTAGTTGGCCTTGTCTATAAATTTTCAACCTGGTTTCGATACGACATCGGCATAGAAGCCGGAAGAGTTTCGACCTCAGCACGAGTTTCCGGGGCCATTAAGGGGATTGTATGGACCTTATTCAGCGTGAAAATCCTTACGCTGGTGAAGGTCTTTGTTTTTGATGTCATTTTACAGTTAAAGATATTGCGTCAGGATTTTCTCAGATGGCTTATGCACATCTGTATTTATGTCGGTTTTATGCTGCTCCTTCTGATGCATGCCCTGGATAGCTTCGTAAGTTCTGCGCTATTTACTGAGTATTATTCGTCCATCAACCCGTTTTTGTTTTTACGCGATCTGTTCGGCGCGATGGTCATCCTGGGGATAGCCATTGCCGTCTGCAGGCGTTTTATTTTAAAGGTGCCACGCCTGGCAACCAATGCCATGGATCATTACGCCATCATTATCATGGCCGTCATTATGATTTCCGGTATATTTCTGGAAGGCACAAAGATCATGTCCTATACAGCGTTTACAGATATGGTGGATGAATACGGAGATCTTGATGGCGAAGATGAAATGCTGGCCCTAGAGAGTTACTGGGTTTCAGATTTTGGTGTGGTTTCACCGAATGTTAAGGCCCCGTTTGATCAAGAGGTTTTGGCTCAGGGGCAGGAAACCCACGAGATGTCCTGTGTCGAATGCCATTCGCGACCTCAATGGGCCTTTACAGGATATGCCGTTGTCAAAATCTTCAGCCCGATTGCCCTGGCATTGGATCGGGCAAATGTGCCTACCTTGCTCTGGTATATCCATTTCTTGGCCTGCTGGTTAGGCCTTGCCTATCTTCCTTTCAGCAAGATGTTCCACATCTTTGCCGGTCCATTGAGCCTGCTTACCAACTCTGTAATGGAGAAAGGAAAATCAGACCCGGCTAACATAGCTACCAGACAAGTTATGGAACTGGATGCATGCACCCACTGCTGCACCTGTACATTAAACTGCTCTGCCGGAACGTTTTATGATCATTTTTCAAACATCAACATCCTTCCTTCTGAAAAGATTATCTCAATCAAGGCTCTTGCTGCCGGTAAGGAACTGAGCGAGCAGGCACTTAAGGAGATCCAGGAAGGTGTCTATCTGTGTACGAACTGTAAACGTTGCACTGTTGTCTGTCCGGTGGGTATCAACCTCCAGGATTTGTGGTTTAATGTAAGAGAATCTCTCCTTGGGCGTGGCTTTCCGGAACTTCTCACCCTCTCGCCTTTTTCATTCTACCGTGGATTCATAAAAGAAAACGGGGATTCCGAGAAATATCTAATGCCCCTGAACAGGGCCAGGGAGGCTGTTGTTGCCCGCGGTGATTTGATGAAAAAGCCGGATGGGGTCCTGTCCATTGCAAATTCTGATAAAGGTTTTAAGGGCAGCTTAAATTTATCAGATCAGGCAAATACATTCTCGGTTTGCTTTGGCTGTGAAACTTGTACCACTGTATGCCCGGTGGTGGCAAACTACGACAACCCTGGTGAGATCCTGGACCTTTTGCCCCATCAGATAATGCATTCATGCGCTTTGGGAATGAAAGACCTTGCCATAGGTTCCAACATGCTGTGGGACTGTTTGACCTGTTACCAATGCCAGGAGCAATGTCCACAGGGAGTTTGCATAACTGATGTTTTTTACGAACTTAAGAATGAAGCGGTGCGAGTCGCACAAGAACAGACTCGAGAGCAAATAGGAAAAAGCATATGAAATTTGCACTATTCTTAGGCTGCAACATTCCTGCCCGTCTCAACCAGTACGAATCTTCGGCAAGGGCGGTTTTAGGAAAACTCAATGTAGGACTGAAGGATATAAAAGAGTTCAACTGTTGCGGATATCCGATTCGAAACATTGATCATGATGCTTTTATCCTCTCTTCTGCCAGAAATCTGGCCCTGGCCGAAAAAGAGGGCCTTAACATCATAAGTCTTTGCAAGTGTTGTTTTGGCAGCCTGAAAAAGACCGATTATTTGTTAAAGGAAGATTCTGCCCTGCGGGACAAAATCAATGAGGCGCTCGCCGGAGAGGGACTGAAATATGAAGCTGGGATTGAGATAAAGCATTTTCTATCGGTACTGTATCATGATGTGGGTATTGATGCCATAAAAGAGAAGATAGAAAAGTCTTTCAAGGATTTAAAAATTGCAACACATTATGGTTGCCATGCCTTAAGACCCAGCAAAATAGTCCAGTTCGATGACCCGGTCGCGCCAAGCATCTTTGATCGTCTTGTAGAGGTAACCGGGGCCAAGAGCATCGATTGGTCGTCAAAGCTGGAATGTTGCGGGGCCCCCTTACTCGGAATAAATGACAGCCTTTCCATGGACTTGACCGAAAAGAAGCTTAAGGACGGGAAACAGTCCGGCGCCACATACCTGTGCACTGCCTGTCCATACTGTCAGATGCAATTCGATACGGTTCAAAAGATGATTACGAGGACCCGGGGCACTAACCATCACATCCCATCTCTTCTATACTCCCAGCTTCTGGGACTGAGCATGGACATTGAAAAGGGTCTATTAGGATTGGAGATGAATCAATTGAAGGCCGACAGCCTTTATGGGTTTCTGGCTGAAGAAAAGACGTAGTAAAAGGATTATTATTAACAGAATTTTTCTGTAATGCACTGTCAGGGGAGAAAAGAAATGTCAAAGAAAAGAGTCGGTTCAGTGCTGGTGGCCGGTGGGGGAATCGCCGGCATGCAGGCGGCGCTCGATCTTGCAAACTCAGGCTATTACGTTTATCTCGTTGAAAGATCTCCCTCCATAGGCGGAGCCATGTCCCAACTGGACAAGACTTTTCCCACCAATGACTGCGACATGTGAATCATTTCACCCAAACTGGTCGAGGTCGGCCGGCACCTAAACATTGAGTTACTTACCTTATCAGAGGTGGAAAATATCTCGGGTGAGGAAGGCGATTTTGAAGTCAATATCTTACAGCGCCCGCGATAAAAAAAAAAAAAAAAATGTATTGCCTGCGGCGTCTGTGC
>JAFDJF010000193.1 GCA_019307645.1 Deltaproteobacteria bacterium | reverse complement strand
AAGCCATGTGTAGACTTCCTTGTTAATCTTTTTTTCAAAACGTCTCATCTCAGCAAGGGTCAAATCATGAAGTTCTTTCCCCTGATCCACTGAAAAAAGGACCATCTTCCCAACAATCTCATGGGCCTCCCGAAAAGTCCTACCTTCACGGACCAGATAATCGGCCAGATCTGTGGCGACCAGAAAGCCTCTCTCAGTGGCATCTTTTAATCTCTCGCCGTCAAAAGTGACCTCACCTAGAAGCCTGCACATCACATCAAGACAGATTTCGACCGTGTCAGCCGCGTCAAACAACGACTCTTTGTCTTCCTGCATATCTTTGTTGTAGGTAAGCGGAAGACCTTTCATCGTGGTCAAAAGAGAAATCAGGTGGCCATAGACCCTGCCTGTCTTTCCCCTGATCAACTCCGGCATGTCAGGGTTCTTTTTCTGGGGCATAATACTGCTGCCGGTGCAGAAGGCATCTGAGATGGTGACAAAACCGAACTCCTGTGAGGACCAGATCACCAGTTCCTCACTCAGACGGCTTAGATGCATCATTAAAACCGACGATGCATAAAGAAAGTCCAGTACAAAATCCCGATCACTCACTGCGTCCATGCTGTTGTTGGTTATGCCGTCAAAATCCAGTTCCTTTGCCACCATCTCTCGGTCAAGCTCAAAAGTGGAACCTGCAAGGGCGGCACTGCCCAATGGGAGGATGTTCACCCGCTTCAGGGTATCATCGAAACGCTGGTGGTCTCTTTTAAGCATCTCATAATATGCCAGCAGGTGGTGGGCCACCAGAACCGGCTGAGCACGCTGTAGATGAGTGTAACCCGGCATTATCAGGTCAAAATTCTTTTCCGCTAGAGATACAAGGGCACCTTGTGTATTTTTTATCAAATCAATTACGCGATAGATGGCGTCCCTTACGTACAACCGAACGTCAAGCGCCACCTGATCGTTTCGGCTCCGGCCGGTATGGAGTTTCCCCCCCAGTGATCCTGTTTTTTCAACAAGGGTTTTCTCCACAAGGCTGTGTATATCTTCGTAGCCCTCGTCAAGAGGAATTTCACCTCGGCCCAACTCTCTCATTATCTCTGAAAGGGCTTCCAGGATCTGTGAAGCCTCTTCATCGGTGATTATCCTCTGTTTGGCCAGCATCCTGCAATGGGCCATGCTGCCTTCAATGTCCTGAACATAAAGACGGTTATCAAAGCGAATGGAGGAATTAAACGTGTTTGCGAGGGCATCGGTTTCCTTTCGGAAACGGCCGCCCCAAACCTTTTGAGTCATACGTTTTCCCTTTGCTACAGCTTTTAAGATATTGTTTTTGCTGTCAGAAACTGGGGATTTGGCAACAATATAACGCTTCTTTCCCTTACCGTATTTTGGTGCGCTGCTCCAACATCCGTGCTATCCTGAGCCGAAGGCCGCTTAACCGGATGAACCCTTCGGCATCCTTCTGGTTGTAGACCTCATCGCCTTCAAACGTGGCAAAATCCGGATGGTACAGCGATGCGTCAGATTTTCTGCCAACCACTGTGCAGTTGCCCTTATAAAGCTTCAGCCTTACAGTTCCGTTGACAACCTTCTGGGTTTCATCGATCATTTTCTGGAGCATTTCGCGCTCAGGGGAAAACCAGTACCCGTAATAGACCATTTCTGCGTACCTGGGCACCAGGCCGTCCCTGATATGCATGACCTCTCTGTCAAGAGTGATGGTTTCCATTGCAATGTGGGCGATCCTGAGGATTGTTCCTCCGGGTGTCTCATACACACCCCTTGATTTCATGCCCACATATCGGTTTTCCACCATATCAACCCTGCCGATACCGTTTTTGCCACCCAGATCATTCAGATGGGCCAGAATACCGGCAGGAGACATGGCTTCTCCGTCCACGCTTACGGCGTCCCCCTCTGAGAAATCCATTTCAATATATGTGGCCTTGTCGGGTGCCTTTTCAGGTGAAACAGACAGGGCATACATATCCTCCGGAGCTTCGCTCCATGTATCTTCGAGGATTCCGCCCTCAAAGCTTATGTGCAGCAGGTTTCTATCACTGGAATAAGGTTTTTCTTTGGTCACAGGCACCTGAATATTTTTTAATCGGGCATATTCAATGAGATCTTCTCTGCCCGTGAAATCCCAGATCCTCCAGGGAGCAATGATCTTGATACCGGGCTCCATTGCCATATAGGCGAGTTCGAACCTGACCTGATCATTTCCCTTTCCGGTTGCTCCGTGGCTGACGGCATTTGCGCCTGTCTTTCGGGCCGTTTCCACCTGCCCCTTGGCAATGAGCGGCCGCGCCAGCGATGTGCCGAGCATATAAGTCGTTTCATAGATGGCATTGGCCCGAATGGCAGGCCAGACATAGTCTCTGACAAACACCTCTTTCAGGTCCTCAACGACGATTTCATCTGCGCCTGTTTCGATTGCCTTTTCTTTTATGCCGGCAAGCTCCTCACCCTGCCCAAGATCAGCAGCATAGGCCACTACCGGGCATCCGTATGTCTCTTTGAGCCAGGAAAGAATGACGGAGGTATCAAGCCCTCCGGAATAAGCCAGAACGATTTTGTTGATTCCTTCACTCATTTAAGTCTCCTTCTTCGATTGATCAAAGACCCTGTCAAGGGTCTCTATCAGCAGATCGATCTCTTTTTTTCCCACGATGAGGGGGGGCAAAAAACGGAGCACCGTATCATGTGCACAGTTAATCAGAAAGCCCTCTTTTATGCAGGCATCAACGATCGGGCCGCCAGGGCGGTCCAGTTCCATACCGAGGATCAGGCCCAATCCCCTGACCTCTTTCACAAAGGTGTGTTTTCGTGCAAGGTTTTCCATCTTTTCTTTCATGTAATTGCCCATTTCCCTGCAGTTTTCGAGCCACCCGTCTTCCAGAAGACTCTTTAAGACCGCCTTGGACACAGCCGTCACCAGTGGCGTGCCTCCGAAAGTAGTGGCATGGCTTCCTGGACCGAAGACCTGAGAGAGCGCTTCCGTGGCCAGCATTGCACCTATGGGGAGACCATTGCCAAGGGCCTTTGCCAGTGTCATGATATCGGGGCTGATACCGAAATTCTCGTGGGCAAACAGCCTGCCGGTCCTCCCCAGGCCGACCTGCACTTCGTCAAATATCAAAAGTACATTTCGCTCATTACACAGTTCTCTCACTCCCTTCAGATAATCAGCATCCGGGCACACAACGCCTCCCTCTCCCTGGATAGGTTCCATAATTACAGCACACACCGAGTCATCCAGGACATCATCTAGAGCCTTAAGATTATTAAACGGTACAAACTTGAACCCTTCAAGCAATGGGTCATATCCTATCTGTATCGTGCCCTGGCCCGTGGCGGAAAGGGTGGCCATGGTTCGGCCATGAAAGGAATTGTCCATTGATACAATGGTATTTTTTTGTTTCTCTGATTTTTCATTTGCATAGCGACGGGCAAGCTTAATCGCAGCCTCATTGGCTTCAGCGCCGCTGTTACAGAAAAAGACCCTGTCGGCAAAAGAATTCTCTACCAGCATCCGGGCAAGCTCTGTCTGAGGTGTTGTGTAATAAAGATTCGAAACGTGGACCAGTGTCTCAGACTGTTCTCTGAGCACCCGGGTTACAAGCGGTGAGCTGTGCCCAAGCGCACAGACTGCAATACCTCCGACAAAGTCTATGTATTCTTTTTCATTTTCGTCCCAGACCCGGCATCCTTTTCCCCGAACGAGTGTGAGAGGGAACCGAGCATAGGTTTTAAACATATATTTGTCTGCCAAATCAATTGTAGATATTTGTTCATCCATCTTGATATGCTCCGTTATTGGGTACTTTCAGATTGCAAATCAGTTTAGGGTCTTGGGAACGGATTAGGTCAAAACGGATTTTTCGTTCAGACACCAATCAGTGAACGATCTCCGTCCCGATCCCTCCCTTTGTAAGGATTTCCAGCAGCATGGCATGCTTTTGCCTGCCATCGATAATGTGGGCCTTTTTTACTCCGCCTCCCAGGGCCTTCATGCAGCAGTTTACCTTGGGAATCATGCCACCCTTAATTGTTCCATCATCAATCAGTTGACGAACTTTTTCCATGCGGAGTGTTGAAAAAAGTTTCCCGTCCTGATCAAGCACACCTTGTGTATCCGTAAGGAGGATCAGCTTTCTGGCATTAAGGGCACGAGCGATGTGAGAGGCTACCCAGTCTGCATTAATATTATAGGTCTCCCCCTCTTTGCCTGAACCAACCGGTGCAATCACCGGAATAAAGTCACTTTCAATGAGGCTTGTGAGAATCCGGTTGTCCACAGAGACAACTTCACCCACCATGCCCATATCGATTATTTCAGGAGGCTGGTTGTTTTCACCATTCTTCCGGTATTTCAGCTTCCTGGCCGTAATCAACAGTCCGTCTTTGCCGGACAGGCCGGCAGCTTGCCCGCCATTGCGGTTTATGAGGGTCACAATCTCTTTGTTCACCTTTCCCACAAGGACCATTTCAACTACGTCCATGGTCTGTTTATCCGTAACCCGCATGCCGTCAACAAATTCCGATTCAATAGACAGCCTTTTAAGAAAATCACCGATCTGGGGACCTCCTCCGTGGATCACAACGGGATTCATGCCCACATATTTCATCAGGATGATATCCAGGGCAAAATCCTGTTTCAGGTCTTCATCAACCATCGCATGCCCGCCGTATTTCACAACGACGGTGGCCCTGTTGAATCGTTGTATGTAAGGGAGGGCTTCTATCAGGATTTTGGCTCTGTCAGTATGTGTAATCACAATATGTACCTGCTCAGGTTCTCGTCTTCCAGAATATCTTCCAGTTTGTCTGCAACGTCATCTTTGGTGATGGCAACCTTCTTTACCGTCATATCAGGGGCATTAAAGGATATCTCATCCACAAGCTTTTCCATAATCGTATGGAGCCGGCGGGCCCCAATATTTTCCATGCGTTCGTTGACCTTGCTGGCCATGGTGGCAATCTCTCTGACGGCCGATTCATCAAAGTCAAGTTCGATCCCCTCAGTAGCCAGAAGTGCCTCGTATTGGGTAATCAATGCATTTTTTGGCTCTGTGAGAATCCTCACAAAATCTTCCATGGACAGAGAATTCAGCTCCACCCTGATGGGAAATCGTCCCTGGAGTTCCGGCAAAAGGTCCGAAGGTTTGCTCACATTGAATGCGCCCGCTGCAATAAAAAGGATATGGTCCGATTTTACCATACCGTATTTGGTTGTGACGGTTGAACCTTCCACAATGGGCAGGAGATCCCTCTGCACGCCTTCGCGCGATACGTCAGGCCCGTGAGATCTGTCGGAGCCGGCCACCTTGTCAAGCTCGTCCAAAAAGATTATGCCATTTTGTTCTGTGATACGGACGGCCTGTTCCACTACCTTGTCCATGTCAATAAGCCGTTGAGATTCCTCCTGGGATAGGATCTCCATGGCCTCCGGGACCTTCACCCTCCGTTTCTTTTTCCTGCCCGGCATGATGCTTCCGAAGATTTCTTTGACGTTAAATTCCATTTCTTCGAAGCCTGTTCCGGAGAAGATCTCAACCATCGGGACAGTGTTGTCGGCGACTTCCAGTTCAACGTAACGCTCGTCCATTTTCCCGTTTACCAGCATGCGGCGCAGTTTTTCACGGGTGGAAGAGGTTCCGGGCTTATCCGCTTTAACCACTTCAAGGACCCTTTCCCCGTCTTCTTCCTCGTGATGGACCTCTTCACTCTTTTTGGGAAGGAGGATATCAAGAAGCCTTTCTTCGGCTATTTCACGG
>JAFDJF010000192.1 GCA_019307645.1 Deltaproteobacteria bacterium | reverse complement strand
GCTTTGGCTATCATTTATAATTTTTGTTGTCGGTTGTATTGTTCGCATTGTTAGATATATCAGAGGCCTGGACTGGCAAGCGGACCGAGTTGCCTATTCGGAGCATTTCTCATACGGAATGAAAGGGGCCATAAGGTCTGTTGCTTTTTGGCTGGTCCCGTTTGGTACAAGAAGTTGGAGAAGTAACCCTTTCTTTGCTGTTCTTTTCTTTATTTTCCATATATGTTTGATTGTGACCCCCATTTTTCTGTTGGCTCATAACATTATTCTCAAAGAGAGATGGGGCTTCAGTCTGTGGGCTCTTCCTGAATCCGTCGCTGACAGCATGACGATTGCTTTAATTGTTTCGGCAATATTCATTATTCTTCGACGCATAGCGCTTTCCGAGGTCAGGATCCTTACCTCAGCATATGATTATCTGGTACTGGCCATAGCTGTTGCTCCTTTTGTCTCCGGATTTATTGCCCATCACTTGGCATCCGATTCCAGCTGCTGGACAATCGTTCACATCCTCTGCGGCGAAATTATGTTGATTGCCATTCCTTTTACGAAGCTATCGCATTTTGTTTTGTTTTTCATGTCAAGGGGCCAACTGGGAATGGATTATGGGATCAAACGAGGCGGTATGAAGGGCAAAGGGTTTGCCTGGTAATATAAGTAGTGCCCGAACGAAAACTGTCTTTTTCGCCAATATCTGCGTCAGATAAAAATTTTAATCCTCGAAATACTTAATGTATGCCTGCGGTATATCTGCGTCAGATAAAAATTTTAATCCTCGAAATACTTAATGTATGCCTGCGGTTAAAATTTTTGTCTTCCTTGATCTTGACGAAAAATCCTAGTTTTCGTTCAGACACTAAGTAATATAACTGTTAACATTTTAATATCTTGGGAACGATCATCATGCCGGAAGGAATACTTTGCAACAAACAAATGATAGACACAAAGGAACAACTTGATGCGCTTTTAGCCGACACCAGTGGTAAACAGTACTATGAAGAGATGGACCAGCTTGACGTCGATAAAGAGGCATTGTGGGCGACTATTCAAAAGACATTCAAAGCTCGGTTCCGAACATGGCTGGAAATATGCGCCCACTGCGGTGTGTGTGCTGAAAGTTGTTTCTATTATCTTGCGAACAACAGGGACCCTAAGCAGGTTCCATCATACAAAATTCAGTCGACACTTGGGCAATTGATAAAGCGAAAAGCCAACGTGGATAATGTCTTCATGCAGATGTGTATGGATACGGCGTTTTCAAAGTGTACCTGTTGTACCCGTTGTGGGGTATATTGCCCTTTTGGCATAGACACGGGAATCATGTTCAGCTATCTTCGCGGACTTCTTTTCTCCCAGGGGTTTACACCGTGGGAGATGAAGATAGGATCCGGGATGCACAGGGTCTACAAGGCTCAGATGGACGTTACCACTGAAGACTGGGTTGATACCTGCGAGTGGATGGAGGAAGAATGGGAGGAGGAATACCCCGGGCTTAAGATCCCCATCGACAAAGAAAACGCTGATATCATGTACACCTTGAATGCAAGGGAGCCGAAACATTACCCACAGGACATTGCTGAGGCGGCAGTCCTCTTCCATCTTGCGGATGAAAACTGGACTGTCCCAAGTGAAGGATGGGAAGAGACGAGTCTTGCAATGTTTGCAGGAGACTGGGCAGCCTGTAAAATGCAGGTAGAGACAGTCTATGCTGCCATGGAGAGACTGGAACCGAAACGGATGGTGGTAACGGAATGTGGCCATGCCTACAGGGCTACTGTCATTGAAGGACCCTATTGGGCCGGGATCAAATCAGGAAAACCTCCTGTTGAAAGTTTCCATTATGTCGAATGGGTGGCTGAGGCATTAAGGACTGGAAAACTGAAGATTGATCCGGCCAAAAAGATAAAGGAGCCGGTCACCTATCAGGATTCATGTAATTACATCCGGAATGCCGGACTCAAGGACATTCCCAGGGAAATCATGAGCTATATTGCTGAAGATTTCAGAGAAATGACGCCAAACAAGGAACACAATTTTTGTTGCGGCGGCGGTGGTGGTCTCAATGGTATAGGCAGATACCGTGAGCAACGGAACGTTGGCCTTAAAGTCAAACGCGATCAGATTCTTGCCACCGGGGCAAAACTTGTTATATCACCCTGCCACAATTGTTGGGATGCCATACGAGACATGGAGGAAGTCTATCATATGGGGATTAGGTGGTCATTTTTAAAACCACTTCTGATCAACATGGTGGAGGTGCCCGAACATCTTAGACCGAAGGATGAATAATTGACAAAATAATAACCCTCAAATGCGTAGATGTTAAAGAGGTGGTAAATGTTTAAAAGGATATTGTTCGCAACGACTGCTTCACCCGCATGCGATCCCGCAGCCAGGGTGGCTTTTGATATGGCAAAAAGATACGATGCGGAGCTGACCGTTTTCCATGTCCTGGGCATCCCCTCCAGGGGGTTTAGCCAATTGGTAGTAGATGTCAGAACCGGTGAGCAGGTGTCCTATGATGAGGACTATCTCGACTGGGTGAAAGATGAGTTGAAAAATACGTATGCCAGCCAGTTGGACACGCATGAACGCTGTATTATTGAAGCAACGCCGGGTGTTCCGCATACGGAAATTTTGAGAATTGCACGCAAGAAAGACGTGGATCTTATCATCATGGGTGCCAGCACAAAGGAAGAAGACGAAGAGGAGTATGCATACAGGAATATGGCCGGCAGTACACTGCAGGCAGTTACCAAGTCAGGCCGGTGCCCCGTTCTTATCATCGGCCGGCCGGTTGCTTCCATGTGGGGTGGGTTTTCCAATATCGTATTTGGGACTGATTTTTCCAAGGCTGCGGATTCGGCTTTTATGTTTGCACTTAAAGCAGCGAAAACACTTGGATGCAAGTTGCATCTTTTCCATGCCTATGACATCGGGGCTGTACATTTCGGAAAAATGATGGAACAGGACGAGATTGAAAACAAAATCATGGAAGCCCGTGAAAAAATGAAAAATATGTATGAGAGAAAGATGACCGGATTTGACGATTATGAAATCGAAATCTGGGAAGGTATTCCCTACATAGAAATCGTGAAATACGCCCGTGAAAATTATGCTGATCTTATTGTCATGGCCCACCATACCCGGGAACCAACTCCAGAAAAAACTAAGCTCGGGAGCACTGTAGAACAGGTTGTGTTGAGGGCTACATGCCCGGTGGCAAGTGTCAATCGTTCTGATAAGGTGAAAGATATGTAGTCCTTTAATGCTGAAGACTTTTTATCCCCATGACTGAAAGGAGGCCTTTATAATGGCAAAAAAAATAATGATTGTTGATGATGATCCTAATATCATTTCATATTTGGAGGATTTTTTTGGCGACAATGGCTACGATACCTGCTCAGCTGCAGATGGTTCTGAAGCAATGGCTGTAGTAAAAGAAGAAAAACCTGATCTGATAACACTTGATCTGGAAATGCCGGAAGAATGGGGGCCAAGATTTTACCGTAAGCTTACGAAGGAAGAAGAATATAAGAAAATCCCCGTTATCGTCATCAGCGGCCTGACCGGAGGTAAGTACGCAATACAAAAAGCAGTGGCCAGCCTCACAAAACCATTCGACAGGGAAGAACTGCTTAAGGTAGTGAAGGATACAATCGGCTGAACTTTTTCCAAATCGAAAAAGCATGGCACATTCTTGTTCCTGTAGTTTATTCACCATATGAAGTCTGTAGTAAATGAGAACTGACAATACCATACTGCTGGCAGATAAGGATAGGGAACTTTGCGATGCCCTAGAAAAATATCTGACCAGATATGGCTATGGTGTCGTTAAAACAGAAACCGGTCAATCTGCCTTGTCTGCTGTCTCAGGCAATTCACCTGCTGTGGTTATATCCGGAACCCACTTACAGGATATGCCCGGAGTCGAACTGCTTCGCGCCCTGAGAGAAAAATTTCCCCAAATACAAGTTGTAATGATTGTTGATGAAGGAGACATCGACTCAGGTCTCGAATGCCTTCGCCTGGGCGCATCGGATTATATCAGCAAGCCGATTAACAGCGAGGCCATGGGTGTTGCTCTTGACAGAGCATTCGAACGCAGAGAGACTTGGTTTCGATTCAGAAGATATGACAAAGAGCTGGAGGTTGCAAAAAAAAATAAAGATTTATCTCAGCAGCTATTTGACGAGGTACCGTGTTACATTTCTCTGCAAGATGAAAATTTCAGGCTGACCGGCGCCAATAAGCGGTTTAAGAAAGATTTTGGGGATAATATTGGATCATATTGCTACGAAGTCTATAAGCACAGGTCTGAACCTTGCGTGGAATGCCCGGTGGAAGCCACGTTCAAAGATGGTAAACCTCATCAAACCGAGGAAGTTTTGACTTCGCAGCATGGAGAACAATATAACGTCCTCACGTGGACTGCTCCATTGAAGGACGCCACAGGCAAGATCACCCAGGTCATGGAGATGTCCACCAATATAACCCAGATTCGAAAACTCCAGAGTCATCTAACATCTCTCGGCTTATTGCTCGGCTCCATGTCTCATGGGATAAGAGGTGTGCTGACTGCCCTGGATGGAGGCATTTATCGTCTGGAAGCAGGACTTAAAAAAGGAAATCAGGAACAGATCAACGACGCCATGGAAGTAGTTAAAAGCATGATTTACCGCATTCGAAGTATGATCCTTGACATTCTCTATTATACAAAGGAAAGAGATTTGAACTGGACAAGGGTTAATGTCCTGGATTTTTCCCACCAGGTGGCTGCACTCGTAAGACCCAATGCGGAAAAAAACAACATAGAATTCGTCTATGATTTTGATCAACCTGATCTGTTTTTCGAGATAGATCCGGGGACTGTCAGCTCGGCACTGGTGAATATTCTTGAGAATTCAATTGATGCATGTGTGGATGACAAATCCGACGATAAATCGTACAAGGTAATTTTCGGTGTAAATGCGAATGAGAATCATGTTGTCTTTGAAGCAATTGACAACGGCATCGGCATGGACAGGCAGACGAGAGAAAACCTGTTCACCTTGTTTTTCTCATCTAAAGGGCATAGGGGAACAGGGCTTGGTCTTTTCATCTCCAACGAAATAGTGGAGCAGCATGGTGGAATAATAGAGGTTGATTCAGAGCCGGGGAAGGGGTCACGCTTTCAGATAAAGCTGCCAAGAGTTCTGCCGGAAGAGCTCAAGAAGGGCAAGGGGAAAAAAGACCAGGCTCAGTTGGTAGGATGAAATGTTAATGGGACAAAAGACAGTCGTGTTTTCAATTTGTTATTCAAATTTTCACACATAGTCCCTGGTAAACCAAAGCTTTTTGATGCCCTGCGCCGGAAAGTCCAGCCTTTACGAGAAGTCATGATGTTATTTTTGAAGCCCGTTGGTGGGGTATTTCCCGGTCTTCACCAGATTCACTGGGGTCTGATAAACTGCCTGGCTTTGAAGCTGAAAAAAGGTTAAACAATGCGACTGACAACAAAAAGCCGTTACGGCACAAGACTTATTCTCGATCTCGCCCTGCACGCCCAGACAGACCCTGTACGCCTGAGCGAGATTTCCAGGCGTCAAGGTATTTCTTTTAAGTATCTTGAAAAACTTATCAGGATGCTGAAAAAGGCAGGGTTCGTCAAAAGCATGCGTGGTCCGTACGGCGGATATATGCTTGCCAAGCCCACGGAAGGTATTTCTGTTGGTGATATTGTAAGGGTACTGGAAGGCACAGACGCTATTACTGACTGCACTGAAAGTGACGATACCTGTGGCATGTGTACACGAGCGGGAAAATGTCTGACGCAGTATATCTGGTCGGAAACAAGCAAGGCCATGTTTGAAAAGCTCGACTCATTCAAAATTGACTACCTGCTTCAAAGGACCGAAACGCTTGTTAAGAAAAACAAGGCGGTTTAAGGAAGCTCAAGTGGTTCTATTATTTTTCTCTATGTGTATTACAAATCAAAAGATGTTTCATCTTCCTTCATCCATTTCCTGAGGCTGTTACGATCCTGATAATTCCGAGTATTTAAAACCTGGCAAATTGAAAACAGTAATATGACAACCCGAAAAACAAAAATTGCAGTTGGGCTCAGCGGCGGTGTTGATTCATCGGTTGCTGCAGCACTGCTCCATGAGCAGGGGCATGAAGTTATCGGCATTATCATGGAGATATTTGACGGCTCTGTGGGAGTTAAAGAATCGGCAAGACATGCCTGTTACGGACCTGGCGAAAAGGGGGATGTCGAAGCAGCCGCATCTGTCTGCCATACATTCGGAATCCCATTTCACGTCATAGATTTGAAAAAAGAATACAGGAGCCATGTTCTTGAATACTTCAGGGGTGAGTACCTTGCAGGAAGAACACCCAATCCGTGCATTGTCTGCAACCAAAGGCTGTCAAAAGACCAGACTTATTTTCTCTATGCTCTTACCCAAAAACAGATTTTACAAACCATTTTTCCTCTCGGCGGCTACACCAAGCAGCAGGTAAGGAAAATTGCCGGCTCTCTCGGGCTTGAAACCGCGATCAGACCTGAAAGCCAGGATTTCATTGCTGGAGGCGATTATTCACCGCTTTTTAATGATGAAGAGATAGAAGAGGGCGATATCGTGGATGAAAAAGGAAATATTATTGGAAAGCACAGGGGGATTATTCACTATACCGTGGGCCAGCGTAAAGGGCTCGGCATTGCTTCAGGCAGGCCTCTTTATGTCCTGAAAATAGATGCTCACAACAACAGGATCGTAGTCAGTGACAGGGAAAGCCTTTTTTCGGAAGGCCTTATTGCAAAAGACCTTAACCTTATAGCCATGAAGACATTGGACCTGCCTCACGATGTACAAGTCAAAATACGAATAAATCATACCGCTGCTGATGCGACGCTTTTCCCCCATGAAAGAAGTAAGGCCAGGATATTGTTCAAAGAACCCCAGATGGCCTTAACTCCTGGACAATCGGCTGTTTTTTATTCTGGTGATACTGTATTGGGCGGGGGTGTCATTGAAAAGGCATTTTGAAATTGGCTTAAAGAATAGATTCATGTTCCGCGATTAGTCAAAACAACAAAATGTTGATATTCCTAACGTCTGACCACTCCCGCCTTGAAACCTTCTTGCTGCAGCTTTTTGGTGAGTATGGCAGCCTCTTTCTCTGTCCTGAAGGCCCCAATCAAGAGCCTGGGTTTATTATTATCGGGTGTGTCTGGAATGCTGTATGCCAGATATGCTTTCGATCGAAGATCGGCTTCCAACTTTTTTAATTCCTGGTCTGAATCAAAAGTCCCAACCTGGATTGCATAGGGCATTTTGGCCTCAAGTGGATAGAGATCTCTTTGCCCCTTTAATTTCGAAGCAGCCTTCCGTGTCTCCGCAAGAGTCCTGTAGCAGCCAATGAAAACACGGTGATAATCTCCTTTACCGGGAATTTGGGCGGGACATACAAATGCAGGGATACCTTCTTTTCTCAGCTTTATGGCCAGGCTGTTGGATTTTTCTCTGTTCTGATAAGAACTGACGTGAATCGTATATGGATAAGCGTCTCGCTCAGTTGAAGTCAAATGCTCCTTCCTTTTCTGCTGAGGCGTTATCGTCTCAGTTTTCACCGCGGGTCCAGTAGATGAGCCTTTGTCAATTTTTGTCTGCCCAGGCGTAAGTTCTTTATAAGGTTTCACGTTTGTTATGAACTTGCCATTCTTCCATTCACCCTCATAATTGCTGCCGTCAGGGAAGGTCATAAGCCCTTGTCCGTCAGGTTTACCATTTTTAAATTGACCTATATATTTATAATTGTCAGGAGAATTATAGGCCCCTTGTCCATTTTTAGTCCCATCCTTCCATTGACCAACGTATTTTCCACCATCAGCATAGGTGTACGTCCCTTGCGCGTTTGTCCTGCCATCCTTCCATTGACCTTCATATTTGCTGCCGTCAGGATATGACATAACCCCTTGACCATTTCTCATGTCACCCTTCCATTGACCTTTATAGATACTGCCGTCAGGGAAGGTCATCATCCCTTGACCCTTTCTCTCGTCATTTTTCCATTGACCTTCATATATGCTCCCATCAGGGAAGGTCATCGTCCCTTGTCCGCAAGTCTTACCATCTTTAAATTGACCCACATATTTATAATTGTCAGGGGCAGTATAAGTCCCCTGTCCATTCTTTCTGTTATCCTTCCATTGACCAACATATATTGCACCATCAGGATAGGTGTAAACCCCTTGACCATTTCTCATGTCATCTTTCCATTGGCCTTCATATTTACCGCCGTCAGGATATGTCATCGTTCCTTGACCATTCTTCATGCCATCCTTCCATTGGCCTTCATATATACCAAAGCTGTAGGTCATCGTGCCTTGTCCACTGAAACGGCCATCTTTCCATTGTCCGACCAACTTCCCGCCGTCAGAAAAACTCATCGTCCCCTGACCATTTCTCTTTTCATCCTTCCATTGGCCTTCGTATTTGCTGCCGTCAGGATATGTCATCGTCCCTTGACCATTCACACAATTACCACTTATACAATCACCAAATGTATTCGTGGAAAAAAAACAAATCCCTAACAATAAAAATGTTCCAACTACTTTCATTTTTTTCATCCAGCAAAACAGAAAAAAGCCTCTGGGCCAACGTCGGGAAACGAAGACCCAGAGGCAGCGAAAAAAGGAGTAACGGAGTCTTTCTTATACAACACCTACCTGCCCATGTCTATAGGGGATTTCCCTCATTTTGATAGGGGATTTCCCTCATTTTATATGGGAAAATCTCCCAAATGCCCTGGGAAAACTATTTCATGGGCTAAGGGCTCGCGCAAAAATGTGAATTTATTTTTGTGCGAGCCTTTAGGCCTACATAATCGTTTTTTTAAATTTGTTACCTCAAATAGGGAGGTGTGGAATGACGAATTTACGCAAAAGCAGTAACACCGCAGATATGGAAGCAATCCATGCCCCTATGGCTATGAAAAAGTCAATAAGCTCTCTTGCCCGTTGAGAATCGTTGACCATTTGTTTTCCCCCGAGTGAGTAACCGGTGTCCACTACAAATGCTTATTTTACACAATCGCGACGCCCTGTGTTATTACCTTTGCGAACCCTAAATAGTGTCTGAACGAAAAGTCCGTTCAGACACTATTTTGAATATTTAATTTTAAATGTTGAATTGAGAAAAAGAACAACTTCAGCATGTTAATAATTTTAGCCCTAAATGGAGAGAACAAATTTCGGGATTTTCGTTCAGACACTAAATAGAAACAGCGTATAAGTAAATATCGAAAAAATATAAGTAGACTGCCAGGTAAAACCTTTTACTATGTCAGAGATAAGAGATGCGTTCTCAGGTTGGTTTTTTTGTTTCTGAGACCGAGCTTTTTTCTGAGATTGTTTCTGTGGAAATTAACCGCACCTGTGGACAAATTCAAAAAATCTGCGATTTCCTTGGTTGTTTTGCCGTCCTTCACAAAACCGGCGACCTTGATTTCAGAGGGAGTAAGATCCGAATATTTCGATGAAAGCTGGTGCAGGAATGGCGCAATAATGTCATCAAGATGAGATTTAACAATGTCCAAATATACCGTCTGCCTGGGGTCTAACTGACTGGTTTTCAGCTTCTCAACATAAGGAAAGACCATTTCCTTTACATTGGAAAGTATTTTCTCTTCAAATTCCTTTTTGTCCTGGTCCCTGTGTTTCAGGAGAACTCTCAGGGCAGCATTGGCTTCTTCAAGATTATGAGTCTGCTCTTCCAGTTCGGCCTCTCGTTTTTTCAGCTTTCTTCCATGGATGGATCATGGTCATTTTTGAAAACATAGCAAAGGGCCCCCACATATTGTCCTCGGCGTTTTACTGCGTGACCGATATAGGTCTTCAGGCCATAAGGAACAACATTGGGGTCTGTCCGGGCGTATTTGCTGTTCTGCAGGTTTCGCACAACGAACACATCATCTGAGCCTTGTTGGATCACATCATGGCAGATATGCCCATCTGGTTTATCCACAGGAGCATAGCCCGTGGGTGTATGCCATCGTGCTATTGCGTACAGCAAGTTGTCTTCCAGACGGTTGTACAGGGCAAAACTGGCACCGAAAAGATCTCCGCAAAGTGCAGTAATCCGACTGATATTTTCGGTGTAGTCGTTCCTCAGGCTCAGTAGACAGGCATTGATTCTCTCCAACCGCTCCCCAGCTCTCTTACGCTCAGTGATGTCATTGCCGACACAAAGTATTTCAGCGATACGTCCCTCTTCGTCTTTAATGGCTTTATTCGTCCAGGCGACCCAGACTCTTTGTCTATTTCGGCGCATGTTTTCATTTTCATTCGAGGAATATTTTTCCGGATAAAGTCCGATATCCCGGATCATTACTGCAAGGTTTTGCCCGGCGCTGTCTGTCTCCGGCACGATCGTGCCAACTACATTCTTGCCGAGTATTTCATGCGCAGTATAACCGAAAAAGCCCTGAGCAAATTCATTGAAAAAAATAATTTTGCCTTCCGGGTCCATTCTCAGGATAATGCTGTTGGCATTTTGAACAAGCTCCCTGTAATTTACTTCACTTTCCCTCAAAGCATCCTCGGTTTGCTTGCGCTCGTATATTTCCAGCTTCAGTTGTATATTGACCTTTTCCAGATCCTCAGTTCTTGCCGTAACCTGTTCTTCAAGGTGCTCCTGATATGCTTGATTTTCCCTGATAAGGATGGCTCTCTCGATAGACTTTTCCACTGCGTGCCGCAACACCAGCATGTCCTCAACAGGCTTACTTAGATAGTCCCACGCTCCCCGGTGTAATGCCTCGATTGCGTCGTCGATTTCACCCGCTGCCGACACGACGATAACGGGCGTGTCAGGTGAAAGTTTATTAATTCTTGAAAGAATATCCAGACCGTCAATTTCAGGCATGCGAAGATCCAACAAAACAAGATCGGGCTTTTCCCGTTCAAATATTTCCAGGGCCACCCATCCGTTTTCAGCCTCCAGCGCCCTGTAGTAATTGTCCTCCAGATAGTTTCTGAAGCTGTCGCGAATAAATTCTTCGTTATCGATGATTAACACGGCAGGTTGTTTTGTGCTGGGCATGACCCTCCTAAGGGCTCGCGCAAAAATAACTTCACATTTTGGCATCTCATCTTCAAGTCACTCTTGACAGATTTTAAAAAGCAAAAACCTTGAAATAGCTCACTATTACTGTGCCTTTTGTTTTTTGAAATCTACCAAACCTAACCTAAATCTGAGCGCCAAAAATGTGAATTTATTTTTGCGCGAACCCTAAATCTTCTCCAATGTCGTATACTCCAGGTGCAGCAGCTTTCTCCCTGCGTCCCTGAAAACAACCTCAACTTTATCCTCTGCCATGAATTTCGAGACAACACCCGGTCCAAAGGCCGGATGCCTGACCCTGTCACCCTGATTGAATCCTGTAGCGTCTATTTGATCCGTATGGAAATTGTCCCTGTAAATTTCCCGACCTGTCTGGCAATAGTTTCGTCCTGATTTGCTCCAATTATTTTTAAAAAACACTTTTTTTATCCCGATTGATTCATATTCCACAGCGCCGTCCGGGATGTCCCGGATGAAAGAGGAAAGCCCGCTCCTGAACCCTGCTCCTGCCATCTGCCACGGGGGTATGGATTCCTGCCCCGGATAACACATAATCAACTGGTCTTTAGCCCGGGTTGCGGCAACGTACATCAACCTGCGTTCCTCTTCCAGGTCAGCAGGGTTGTTATAGGCCATCGAGGAAGGAAACCTTCCCTCCATAACCCAGATTATAATAACCACAGGCCATTCAAGCCCCTTGGCCGAGTGAACAGTGGAAAGTGTAAGCGTTTCATGCTTTTTTCCCGGGTCGGTATCTGCCGAACTGGTTGGCGGATCCAGGGTAAGATCGTCCAGAAAACCCCTCAATTTTTTGTAGCGGTTTGCCATTGAAACCAACTGATCCAGTTCCTTCTGCCGTCTCGGATAGTCATCAAATTTTTCCATTAATATGGGGGAGTAATATTCCATGACCTTTTCAACAGCCTTTTTGGGTTTTATATTGTTGGACGAAAGCGCAACCAGGAGCTTTGAGAGCGGTTTGAGCCCACTTTCCCTTTTACCCGCTCCAGGCCATTTTGCTATCTGAGCGGGGGAAATTTTGTTGGTTTTCATCCATTGAATGATGGTCTGGGTTTTTGCCTGACCGATATTCCTGATAAGCCTCAGTATGCGGACCCAACTCACCGCCTCATCCCTGTTTACGACCACCCTCAGATGCGCCAGAAAATCTTTTATATGTGCGGATTCCAGGAACTTGAAGCCGCCGTATTTCATATAACGGACCCCCTGGCGGGTCAACTCTGCTTCCAGTTCAAATGAATGGTAGCCCGCCCGGAACAGGACAGCAATATCGCTTATTGGTCGGCCCTGTTCCATCTGTTCCCTGACATACCGGCAGACGTACATGGCCTGTTCAGGCTCTGTTCCGGCATCAATAACCTTTGGCAGTTCGCTGCCCTGTCTCTTTGTAAACAGGCATTTGGTAAATTTTTCACCGGCCTGATCCATCAGGGCATTTGTGAATGTGAGAATAGGTTGTATGGATCGGTAGTTTTCTTCCAGCTTGATAAGCTTTGTCTCTGAAAATGTTTTGGAGAATTCAAACATATTCCTGTAATTGGCTCCCCTGAACGAGTAGATGGACTGGGAGTCGTCTCCGACAATCATGATATTCTGGTGCTCATGAGCCAGCCAGGAGACAATGTCTGCCTGGATGGTATTTGTATCCTGATACTCATCCACCATGATATACAGGTATTGCCTGCTCAGATCGCTGCGAACCTCTTCATGCTCCTTCAAAAGTATCCGCAGATTCAGGATAAGATCATCATAGTCCATCAACTGGTTGGCCCTTTTATACTCTTTATAAAGTTTTCCCAGTCTGTTTATCTGGGATGAAAAGTGGATGAACTGCCCGTACTCTTCCATCATGAGATCATCAATGGGAAGTTGTACATTGGCAGCCTTGCTGAGGATATTTGTAAGGGTGCTCCGTTTTGGAAACCTGGCGGAACCTCTGGGTATTTGCAGTTCAGGGACCAGTGAATGGATGATCGCTTCCATGTCCGAACGATCCAGGATGGTAAATGTGTTTTTGTAGCCCAGCAGCTCGGCATGACTCCTTAATACACGGTGGGCCAGGGAATGAAAGGTGCCGCCGGAGACAAATCTGCAACGTGCATCTGACAGTCCGGCCGCCCTGTCCAGCATTTCCTGGGCGGCCTTTCGAGTGAAAGTGAGAAGTAAAATGGACTCGGGAGCCACACCGGTCTCCACCAGGCGGGCGACCCTGTAAACCAGGGTCCTGGTTTTACCGCTGCCTGCACCAGCAATGACCTGCACAGGATTCTCGAGGGTCATGACTGCCTCCAACTGTGCAGGATTCAGGACGTTTTGGTAATCAATATTGTTTGTCACAGTTTTAATTTTCCTTTTGAACCAGTCGTTAAATGATTACAAATCGTCAATTGTCCATCCAATATGACATGCCCATAAATGAAAAAAAGCTGAGTACGAAAAAAAATCCCTTTATTCTGCTGATAGTGAAACCGGTCTTGGCGAAGAGGAGTACGATAATGGACAAAAGGAACATGGCTGGAAATTCAAACCGCAGGAGCTCTGCATCAACGGGTATGGGGTTGAACAGCCCGACCGTTCCAATGCCAAGGCAAATGTTAAAAACATTGCTTCCGATCACATTACCGACTGAGATATCATGTTGTCCCCTTGCGCCCGCCACTAGGAGGCTGTCCGAGAATGCCCTTTCCCCCCAAACTCTTCGTCATGCCCGAAAAAATTATCCTCGGAATATCAACTATATGCCTGTGGTAATTTTTTCGGGCATTCTCTTCGTCATGCCCGAAAAAATTATCCTCGGAATATCAACTATATGCCTGTGGTAATTTTTTCGGGCATTCCTCGATTTTGGAAAAAATTGCTATTCTCGGACAGCCTCCTAGGCCTATGTTGGCCACATTGCTGCCCACATAAAAGAAAAATATTCAGGACCATAGTTGATTGAATTGCTGCTGACCCAGAAATATAATCATAAGTATTATGGCTGCGAACGCAAGGAAAACAATAATGGCAACCGGAATCAAGAATGCAAAGATTACCTTTAAGTAGGATGTCTCATGAATCTCCCTCAGTCCTACGATTAGAACAATAAGCTGCCAGATAAAACTGACCCAGCCGCCAACAAATGGAATAAAGCCCCATAACTGAGCTGACTGTGAGTAAGAAATAACACTGAAAGTGGCCTCAAACCCGTTGTTTGCCCCTTTCAAGAGGAACAAAAACAGATGACAGATGGCGCTTGAGGCAAACATTCCGATAATTACGGCAATAGGTACAAAGACGATTAAGACCAGAAAAATCAGGCCCACTGTAAACTGACCGGTAATCGCATCACCAATGAAAAGCAAGCCTCCGGACAGCATCAAGAACTGCCAGAAGACACTGAACATGGCCCCAATGGAACCGGTCAGAAGTCCGAAGGCCAGAGGTTCCCCGATCCCACCGTTGTAGTGAAGTGTGCTGAAAAGTTTGTCCGGCGAAAAGAGCACTTCCTTTACGGTTTGATAGATCGCCTGCCAGAGTCCTAGTTCAGCGCGGTGTTCCCATGGGGCGCCCTTGCGTAGAGATTTTTTTTCAGATTCTGCACTAGAACCCTGTTGCTGTGACTCTGGTTGGGTCTCCCCAATTATAAAGTCAGCGCCTTCCATTGATGAGGTGATCTTAAATCGCCGCTGACAACGGGGGCAGGTCGCCCACCGGGCACCTGTGGGGATTTTTTCTTTTGGCACTTTTTTTGAAAAACTGCAGTAAGGGCACGTCAGAGCCACAGTCATTTTTTCTTTCCTTTTTTCTGTTGTAAACGCCTGCTGAGATTTTTTTTCTCAGACCACCGCTTGAACCGGTCCGCCAGTCCACTGGACGGGGAACGGTTGATAATCTCGCTCCTGAAAATAAGTCCCTGCTCAGTATTCAGGGCCTCCTGCAGGCAGGGTTTTTTGTCAGGACAATCAAAGCAACCTGGGACAATTTCTCTAAGGCCTTCTTTTCCCGTTGGAAAAACATTGTCTAGAATGCCGAAACATTCTTTTGGGGAGGTTGACATACTGTGTTTCCTGATTCTTAAGTGATTGCTGACTCAACGAAACATCCGCTTACCGGATCTGTGAAATGAACGACAAACACAGATATCACATGCCGCGTTATTTGTAAAACCTGCAATCTTATGGTCAGTGGTACAGATTCCAAAAAAGCGATCTTCTCAATAAATCTGTGTGGTGTCTGGTCGTGGCATTTGCCCCCTCTTTTAACACGAAAAGTAATCCGAGCAGGTCCTGTCCTTTGTTATTTCGATCCCCGAATCCGTACAGATCAGGGTCGAAAAATTGACACCCAATACCCTTTTTTGATTCTTCATTTTTTGCTGATGCTGTCTGAGGGATCGCCTCTTAGGATGATAACAAGGCATTACCGAGTCGCTTGATCTTTCATCGGCCGGCAAGATCCTCTCTCTGAAATATCCCGTCTTTCATAAAGTTAGGGCATTCTTCCTCCTGATGATGAGGCGATTCGTTGCGCGCCGGATTTCCCCAGACGTGGCACATTTTACAAAAAGTCAGCGTGATTTTTTTGCCTCTGAAGGCCGGAATTCTGGTTACATCGGCTGGCATGAGAAATGCATGCTCTGATCTTACCCTAACGTTGCATAAATCCTGTCGACAAAAACCGTGTCACTCGCGCTATAGTGCATGAACTGCGCGTGTAGTCATGTTTTTCTGAACCTCATGTAGTGTGAACTACACTTCGGGCCAGAAAATCATG
>JAFDJF010000786.1 GCA_019307645.1 Deltaproteobacteria bacterium | reverse complement strand
TGTTGGACAAAGATACCGGGGTTTATCATAATTGTTCATCAGATCACGAATACGTCTCATCAGGATATCATCTGCGATCTGTACATGCCTCCACTGATAATAACTCAAGTTCAGGTTGGATTCGAAATGTACGGGATCTATGTCTGCAGACTGTTGCCAGCATTCCATGGCAGCCTTTTCCTTGCCAAGCTCAAAAAGAGAAACCCCTCTATTATTCAGCCCATCTGCTTCCATATCCAAATTTTCTAGGACCGAATATGGACTTTTTTTTTATTTTTTTTACAAGATACACAGGAAAATCAGGTTTCCGGCTCAGCTTTACATGATCAGGCGGCTCCTGCCTTGCTCTATATGTGATTTTATATGGTTGATTACCGCAGAACATCTCATACAAACATACCCCAAAAGAAAAAATGTCCGCGCGTTCATCCACTTTAGTTGGGTCTTTCGCCTGTTCAGGAGAAATGTACCCCGGGGTGCCCATAAATGTGCCAACAGCGGTTAATCCATACCCTACTATATTTTGGTTTCCAACATCACTCCTGACTGCTGACCCCTGATCCCTGAAATCTGCCCCTTGGCCCCTTACCAAACCAAAATCGGTGATCTTTAAAGTCCCATCCTTTGTCATCAGCACATTTGCAGGCTTAATATCCCGGTGAATCATCCCCTTGGAGTGGGCATGCTCCATGCCGTGGCAGAACTGAATGGCAAGGTCCAGATTTACTCGATAGTCGATACATTTCCCATCCTCGATCCACTGTTTCAGGTTGCCGCCATCAACATATTCGACAACGATATGCGGCACATCCTCGATATTCCTAACATAGTAGCAGTAGGCAATGTTCGGATGGAGACCAAGTTCAATCCATGAGTTGGCTTCCCGCAAAATACGTGCAAAAAAGTCCCTGTCTGACAGCATCATCTCGTTGGGGGATTTAATAGCAAGCTTAACATTCCATTTATTGTGATTGACGATATATACATGTCCCATGCCGCCGGATATGACGTCCTCAACCTCATAAGTGTCAAGGATGACATCACCCGGCTCCCATATAGGAAGAGGTTTTACCTCCCAATCCTTCCTTTGGGCCATCTCAAGGGCGGAAAGTTCAGGACCTTTTTTATCGGGCGGGGCAGGGGACTCTTTCGGTTTTCGCAGAGTGGTTCCCGTTCCTTCAGCTTTAGGTTCGGGTTTTTCTTCGCCAACGTCGGTAACCTGGAGATTTATTTTCTTCTTTCCTTTGCCAAACAGTTTTGTCAGGAAACTCATGTTTGTCTCTCCCGGCTTTCCTGTATAGTTAATAGTCACCCATAAAAGGTTCTTTATAAAAATTTATTCACCGCAGAGCCGCTGAGAGCGAAGAGCTTTTGGTTTCTTTTGCTTTTCGCTGACCCCAGAGGAATAGGCTTCGCCCCTATGAAATAGGCATTGCATTTCATTGGGCAAGCATTCCACAGGGCAGGGACGCCGAAAAGCAAAACGACTTAACCCTTCGGGTAATAAAATGCCCGTATTGACACCTTGCAACCAAAGAATTGATGCCTTTTGTCGTTTCCGCAGCGCAAGCTGTTTAGTGCTTTTCCATTGCCGTTTCTTAATCCCGTTCTAACGGGGCCTTTCAACGACAATGGAAAAAATATTATTCTCTGCGTCCTTTGTGCCTCAAGCGAAGCCCCGCTGGGGCGGGACAAGCGAGCGGTGAATATAAACTCACATACCTGCATAACAAAGCTGGGAACTTCAGCTTAGATGAAGGTTTAATGGATTAATTACTCGATTTGTAAGCTTCGGAAAGACAATTTGTCATCCTTATCTGAAACAATGACCTCGACGGATTCTCCGGACTTTACCCGGCCTTCAAGGATTTCCCTTCCAAGGGGCTGAACAATGTACTGCTCCATTACTCTTTCCATTTGTCTGGCACCGTCTTTTTCAGAATATCCGTGATCAAGAAGAAACGCATCTGCTTCCTCGCTCAAATTTATAATAATATTTTTGGCTTCAAGACGCTTATTAATATCGAACAGTATTTTCTGGATAATTTCCTTGACCGTTTCCTTATCCAGCGGGTAAAAGAATACCTTTTTTTGAATGCGGTTGATAAGTTCGGGGCGCAGACTGCGGTTTACGGCTCCCAAGATGTTTTCCCTGTAGTCTTCCCAAGGGTCATCCTGGTCAGCA
>JAFDJF010000191.1 GCA_019307645.1 Deltaproteobacteria bacterium | reverse complement strand
TTACCCTTTCCTTCATCTCCCCACTGCGTTCCCACAACTACTAAATTCGACATAATTTTTCTCCGAAAGATATTTTAAGACGTTTGTTGCCTCGCCGTATCCGATAACCGAAACTGCAGTTTGTGTCAATCGCTTTCGCACTACTAAGGGAATCATTATTGTTAAAGGTCATGTGGGCTCAATTGTACCCCTGCTGTGCTTGAAGACAGCAGTCTCCTTTTAGAAGAAAGTCCTCAAAAAAAGACAGGGTCTCCTTTTTCCTCTCAATTTAGGAGCATTGTTTTATATGATTTCCTTCTGCAGTGCCACTTGGCCAATGCATGAAACCTGTCAGCATGGCCTTTAGCTTCCTGATTTTTGAGATACCCCCCTAAAAAACCTTCCGGTGTCTCTAAGGAATGTCATTAAGGCTATTTTCTCCTTGACATTTTGCTTCATGGGACTACAATGGGTAAGGTTAACAGGTGCCCAAATTGCTTCGTCTTCACATTTCAAAAAGATTCCGGCCATATAATTTGGAAATCCTGCAATGGTATGGATTGGCGTTTCATACCTGAAGGCAATTGTTCGGTATTAGCTTTCGGTTTTAAAGTATTCTGAAGAGTTTGAGAGTAATATCATGACATTTTGGCGAACCCCCCTGGATGTGGACGACATTGAGATTTCGCGCGGCGTGGTACATATCCTTGATGACCGATGCAAAGGATGTGGGTTCTGCATCGAATTCTGCCCCAAGGAAATCCTGGAGTTTTCTGCTCGATTCAACCAAAAGGGCTATCATCCTCCGGATGTCAAAAAACCGGATGACTGCGTGAATTGCCATTATTGCGAAATCATCTGCCCGGAGTTCGCTATCTATTCGGTCGAAGCTACCCCGGAATCATTGGAAGAATAAATTGAGCATAATAAGAGCCAGTTTCAAAACGTTCAATTTTGTCCAAGGTCAAGTCGAAGATCCCGGACTTTGAGCGGGGGAAGGTAAAAATTTTAACCACCCCAGTTAAATAGAAGGTGCATTTAACGGGGTAAACAGGAATATATTAAATATTTCGAGGATTAAAATTTGAGCATGACACAGAGATTGGGCAAAAGTGGGCGTTTTGAAATTGGCTAAGAGACTATTCGTATGAAACCAGCAGTACTTACAGGTGAACATTTTATGATAGGGGATGTCGCCTGCGCAGAAGGCGCACTGGCGGCAGGATGTCGTTTTTTCGGGGGTTATCCCATAACACCGGCAACCGAAGTCGCAGAGCATATGTCTGCTCGACTGCCCGATGTAGGCGGGACATTCATCCAGATGGAGGATGAAATCGCGGCAATGACCTCTGTAATCGGCGCCTCGTGCGCCGGTGTAAAGAGTATGACGTCCACCTCCGGTCCAGGCTTCAGCCTCATGATGGAAAGTATCGGTCTGGCCGTATGTACCGAAACCCCATGTGTCATTGTCAACGTGCAGCGCGCCGGTCCATCCACAGGCCTGCCTACCCAGGGCGCCCAGGGAGATATGATGCAGGCCCGGTGGGGTGCGCATGGACACAACGAAATTATCGCACTGGCGCCTGCATCACCACAGGAAATTTTTTATCAGACAATCACCGCCTTTAACCTCAGCGAAAAATACCGACTGCCGGTGATCATTATGACTGATGAAATGGTCGGGCACCTGAGTGAACGCGTCACCATCCCGGCGGCAAAGGACATCGAGGTTGTTTCAAGACTCAGGGCAAAAGGGAGAAAGGACCGTTTCAAACCGTTCGAACCAGGTCCCAACGGCGTCGCACCCATGGCCATTGCCGGCGAGGGATACAACATCCATGTGACAGGACTGACACATGATGAAAAGGGTTATCCGGTCATGACGGTTGAGGCCCAGGATGAAATGATGACGCGGTTGGTGGGCAAGGTCCAAAGGAACCTTGACGATATAATAATGACAGAAAAGTACAGGCTCGATGACGCGGAAATCGTCGTTGTCTCCTATGGCGTATCAGGGCGGACCAGCCTGGCTGCCGTTGACGAGGCTCGGGAACAGGGCATCAAGGCAGGGTTATTGAGACTTATCACGGTCTGGCCTTTTCCGGAAGATGAAATCAAAAAACTGGCGGAAAGGGTAAAGGGCTTTGTGACCGTTGAGATCAATCTCGGCCAAATACATCTGGAAGTGCAACGATGTGCCGGTGGCAAGGCCCCTGCTTTCCTGGTGGGGCACCCCGGAGGCACGATCATTCCCCCGGAAAGTGTCATTGACGCTTTGAAGCAGATTTGAGGGCAAAAAAATGAACCAACTCAGAAAACAACAATCGGGCCACCCTCTGGACGGACTTCTCAGAACGGACCGCATTCCCCACATATGGTGCCCCGGGTGCGGTATAGGCACAGCATTTTCATCATGTCTTATTGCACTCAAGGAAAGCGGAATCGATCTCCAAAAGACGGTGATGGTCTCCGGGATCGGCTGTTCAGGCCGAGGGGCCGGGTATGCGAACCTGGACTCCTACCACACCACACACGGAAGAGCCATTCCCTTTGCAACCGGTATGAAACTGGCCAACCCCGATCTGAACCTGGTGGTCTTCAGTGGTGACGGAGACATCTTTGCAATCGGCGGCAATCATTTTATTCATGCGGCCCGGAGGAATGTCGACATGACGATCGTCTGCGTCAATAACCTGACCTACGGGATGACAGGCGGTCAGGTTGCGGCAACAACACCCCTCGGGGCAAAGACAACCACATCCCCTGCCGGCAACCCTGAAACACCGTTCAACCTGCCGCTTCTGGCCTATGCATCAGGGGCCACATATGTGGCCAGGTGGACCATCCTGCATACACGCGATCTCATAGAGTCTATCCAGGAGGCCCTTATAAAACCCGGTTTTTCCTTTATTGAGGTTCTGTCTCCATGTCCCATTAATTACGGACGCCGGAACAAGGAGAAAACCTTTGACACTTTGGAATATTATCAAAAGAAAACCATCATCAAAAACGATGCCCATCCCGCGGAACTGGATATCGACTTTGCCAGAGGGGTGATCCTGGGAAAATTTTTCGACGTAGAGCGGGACACCTGCACTGAGAGCTATGATAGAATGTGCCGCCCTGAGGAGCTGCTGGAAGAGGCCGGAATAACGGGGTAGGAGATTGAAGACTGAAGATTTGTTGAATTGTATTTGTAACTACTCAGGTTATAAGGTTCACGGTTTCCCGCTTTCGCTTCGCTTCAGACGGGATCTACGCTTCGCTCCGACAGTCAAGGTTAAAAGCAATGAAGGAAGGTCTCTATTCTTTAGACAAATACCCTGTTCATCCGATTTTTTGATATGCTAAACGGTTTTGCACACAAAGCTCCAAGAAACACGCTATGTCGCTCTGGAAACATGAAGAAAATCCCGATAAAATCGGGTTTAACCGTGAACCTTGAACCCTGAACCTGGGTAGTTACTTGTATTTGATATCAAAATTGATAAAACGCCTTAAATCTTCAATCGACGATCGAGACTAAGTGAGACCATGACAAAGGAAAAAGAGGACACCACTAGACGGGAAATTTTAATCACCGGATTCGGTGGCCAGGGCATCGTGCTGGCCGGCCGCATACTCGGAAAGGCCGCGGTCCTCGGCGACAATAAAGAGAGCACGCTTGTTCAGGCCTACGGCCCTGAAGCCCGCGGAGGAGCATGCAGTGCACAGGTGATCATTTCTGAAACCGCCATTCATTATCCTTATGTGAGAAATCCCCATATCCTTGTGTGTATGTCTCAGTCAGGCTTTGATAAGTTCATCGACCAGCTCAGAGAAGGGGGGCTGCTCCTTATAGACCAGGACCTGGTAAAACCCCGCGGGGCAGACGTTCCCGTTTTTTCCATCCCGGCAACGAGAATGGCGGAGGAACTGGGACGAAAGATGATGGCAAATATTATTATGCTGGGTTTCCTTACCGCCATAGCAAGAGCCGTATCCGTTGAAGCGGCTCTAAATACAGTGATTGAATCCGTACCAAAAGGCACTGAAGAGATGAACGCCACTGCATTTAATAAAGGCTGCGATTACGGGTTTGCAGTACTCAAGGGACGAGAAAAGAAGGCTGCAGGAAAGGCAGGGGCCTGAATATGAAACGGCCAAAAAACCGCCTACATAGAGTTATCGTTATAGGGGCCACGCCCGCAGGGATAGCCGCGACCAACAAGCTTGGAGAGCTGGGCATCCCGGTGACCCTTGTAGATACGGACCCCGATCTGGACCAAAAGCTTAGCCGGGAAGAATGGCGGCTGGCATCAGGCGTAACTTTCAACTATGCCAATCGCTCCGGGCTGCTGAGAATTTTAAGAAACCCCCTAATCCGTTGTATCCTTCCTGCAAAGGTCACGTCCCTCAGGCACACGGCCCAGGGCTTTAGCGCCCGGATAAAGAGTCGACAAACATTTATCGACCCTTATCGATGTACCTTGTGCGGCCGTTGCGCTGAGATCTGCCCGGTTACTACACCTGAAGGTAGAAAGCCCATTGTGTTTGGGAGCCGCAGGAGCCTTCCTGGAAGGCCTGTCATTGACAAAGGCAGGATGCCTCTTTGTCAAGACAATTGCCCGTTGGGGGTTAATGCTCAGGGCTATATTGCCTTGTCCCAGGCCGGCAGATTTCAGGAAGCCCTTGATCTTGTCCGGCGGGACAACATATTGCCCGGGATCTGCGGCCGGGTATGCACGCACCCCTGTGAAGATGCGTGCAGGCGGGGGGAGCTGGATGTCCCCATCTCCATAAGAAACATCAAACGGTTTCTGGCCGATTATGAGCTTACAGAGCACAATGATCCACTCCTCCCGGAGGTTCCGGTGAGGGAGGAAAAAATCGCTGTCATCGGCTCAGGCCCTGCGGGGTTGGCTGCCGCGGCTGATCTGGCCCGTCTGGGCTATCAGGTGACGGTATTTGAAAAGGAGGCCATGGCAGGAGGTTTGCTCCGTTATGGCATTGGTAAATATCGACTCCCAAGGGATATCCTGGACAATGAGCTGGGCTATATCGAAAAGCTCGGGGTTCAATTCAAGACGTCCTATCCAATTGATTTTTATAATGATTTTGAAAACTTTCAGGACGATTTTGATGCCGTCATTCTTGCTACCGGTGCATGGGCCGACAGGAAGCTCGGTGTGCCCGGGGAAGACCTGGACAGTGTCGAAGGGTGCATCTCTTTTTTGGGCAGATTTCATCAGGGCAATGTCAAAGAGGTCAAAGGAGAAGTTGCCGTCATCGGCGACGGAAATGCAGCGTTTGACATGGCGCGCACGCTTAGGCGTTTGGGGGCCGACGTCACGATTCTGTCCTGGTTCCCCGAAGACCTTGTCCCTGCTGATCCGGAAGAGATAAAGGGCGCAAAAGAGGAAGGCATCCGCCTCAGGGATCGAATACAGATCATTTCCTTTTCGGGCAAAAATGGCAGATTGGATCATCTAAGCTGCAAACCCACTGAACCCGGCACCCCTGACGCCAAAGGAATCCCCTGGCCGGTCATTATCCCTGAAAGCGAATCTTTCGATCTCAAGTTTGACCGGGCCTTTGTGGCCATTGGTCAGTCAGGGCCGTTCACGGGTGGGGCAACGTCTATTGGTTTCAATGTGACTTCAAACGGCTTTATTGGAACTGATGGATCATTACGCACGAGCATGCCAAATGTCTATGCAGCAGGAGATGCCGCTACGGGGCCATCATCCGTGGTGGATGCAATGGCAAGGGGTCGGGCAGTGGCCCGCTCGGTTCACAGGAGATTTGGCAGAGAAGAAGAACTGATA
>JAFDJF010000001.1 GCA_019307645.1 Deltaproteobacteria bacterium | reverse complement strand
GCAAAAATAACTTCACATTTTGGCATCTCATCTTCAGGTCATTTTTGGCAGGTTTTAAAAAGCAAAAACCTTGAAATAGTCCACTATTACTGCGCCTTTTACTTTTTAGAATCTGCCAAACCTAACCTAAATCTGAGCGCCAAAAATGTGAATTTATTTTTGCGCGAACCCTAAGAAAAGACTAGCGTACCAAAATCAGCCTGACATCCATAACATTGGTATTGGTGGGTCCGGTGATCAGGAGATCATTCGTCTTTTCCAGAAAATGGTAGGCATCATTGTTGTTCAGAAAGTCGAGTGCCCTGACCCCGGCATCTATTCCCCGCTTAATCGTTAAGGGATCTACAACGCCTCCTGCGGCATCTGTGGGTCCATCGTTTCCGTCCGTACCGCCACTCAGGATCACCACCCGCGGAGGAAGTTCCACCAGGTCCGGGGCAGCGGCCAGGCAGAATTCCTGGTTTCTTCCCCCAAGACCCTTGCCGTGAATCGTTACGGTGGTTTCCCCACCGGAGATAACACATAAGGGAGGAGGAGAGGGCCTGCCGGTCTTCACGATCTCTTTGGCAATGGCGGTGTGTACCAGCGCCACCTCTTTTGTCTCACCTTCGACCATGGAAGAAAGGATCAACGTCTCATATCCAAGCTTTCGGGCCTTTTCTTCTGCCGCTTCAAGCGCCAGCATATTGCTCCCGACAATAAAATTGGAGACCCGTTCAAACACCGGATCATCTGCCTTGGGGGTCTCCGGGATCTGCCCTTCTGCGCCTGCCTGAAGATAGCTGCGGATTGTGGCGGGGATGTTCTTCAAACCATATTTCTCGATAATTCCCGCTGCCTCATCAAAGGTGGAACTGTCGGGGGTAAACGGGCCGGAAGCAATCACATCCATCTTGTCTCCCACCACATCCGACAGCATCAGATTGACGGTGGTTGCAGGGGCCGCGGCCCTTGCCATCTGTCCCCCTTTGGAAGATGAGAGGTGCTTTCTAATGGCATTGATTTCATGGATGCCGGCACCGCACTCAAGCAGACTGCGGGTGATTTCCTGTTTTTCTTCAAGGGTGATATCCCCGGCAGGCTGCGGGAACAGCGCTGAACCACCTCCGGATATGAGGGAAAAAATCAGGTCCTTTTCTCCGGCGCTTTCAAGATATTCAAGGATTTTTTTTGTCCCCTGCTCACCGTTATGGTCCGGTACAGGGTGACCTGCCTCAACGATCTCAGTATAGGTCAGATCTTCAGTAAAGCCGTATTTGACGTTGATCATTCCTTTTGTGATTCTCCGTCCGAACAATTCTTCCACGGCTCGAGCCATTGGCGCTGTTGCCTTTCCTCCGCCAACAATGGAGATACGATTGTATCGGGTCAGGTCGAGCTCAACCGAGTCCCGGTCGTCAGATCCCAAAAGCAGTTTATCCCCTTTGAGGCGCACGAAGCGTTTAACAGCCTGATACGGGTTCACAGCCCCAAGAGAGGCTTTGAATATCTCCTCGGCCTCAGAACGCATCTGTTTAAGAACATTTTCATTCATGGCAGGATCTCCATTTGATTTAGCGCTTTATTCGGGTTTTAAAACTTGGTCCTCAGGGCCGGGTCAGAGAGTGGTGGCTCTGCCGTGTTGATAGGGACTAATAGTGATCTAAAGTGAACTAAAGTGCCTAAAGTTGAGGAGTGCGCTTAGCGCGCAGACATTTGTGAGAAAATAAAATGGATGCTTCGCAAATAGTCAATTGGGATGAACAGCCTGAAATATATCAAAATCGATCGCGAAGCGCACCACAACTTTAGCTCACTTTAGACACTTTAGTTCACTTATGAAGACCGTGTGGCCATGTACACCGCTGCGGGGTGAAACTAATGCCAGGCCCTCAGGACTCGGATTCTTTACTTACACAAGATACGGTTCCCACTGCTGTTCAGTTTTAAGAATATAGCCTTCAGGGAGGTTTTTCTCAATCCGGTTATGGCCCGGAAGCAGGATGTCTACATCCAGTCCGGCGAGCGTCAGCAAAGAGTCATTGAGTTCCCGTCCACTGGCCCCGTGAAAGTCAAAGCGGCCAATGGCGTAGTCGGCATAGACCACATCCCCGGGGATAAGAATTTTGTTGTCGGGATTATAGAGCGCGATGCTGCCTGGAGAATGTCCCGGAACATGAAGCAATTCCCACAGCATTCCCCCGATTTCAAGTGTCTCATCTCCTGCAAGCTTGCGGTCCACCGTCATTTTAAAAGCACCCGCGTCTTTCCCGAACATGTTATGAACCATGTCTTCAAACATATCCATCCCGTAAGCGATCCTCTCATCACCTTTTTCCAGGGGTTCGGCCTCATCAACATGCATCCAGAGTTCGGCCTGAGTGAGTTCCTTCATAATTTCAGGGAGACAGCCCATGTGATCAAGGTGCGTGTGGGTCATGATCACTCTTTTAATATCTGAAAGATCAATCCCCGCCTTCTGTATTGATTGTATCTTGTAATCATCTTTCCCCATCAGACCTGCATCAATGAGCGTGAGATCTCCGGAAGAGGGCCTGCCTATCACGTACACATGACAGTCGGGTATCATCCCATCCTGGCCCGGAAGAAAATATACGTCTTCTGTAATCTGCTGCATCCTTTTTCTCCTAAAGAAAAATTTGATCAAACCTTACCCCATTAAGTTATACTATTCAAGGCTGCCTAAAGAAAATCTCTGTGCATCATCAGCGCGTCCTGGCCCTCGGGATAAAAACGGTTCTTTATCTCTGATTCGGTAAACCCATGTTTTTTGAAAAGTTTTCGGCCGGGCACATTATCTGCTGCTGTATGTAAAACCAGTGTTTCTGCTTCCACTTCCCCGGCCTTCCTCTCTATTTCCCTCATGAGAAGACCGCCAATACCAAGGTTCTGCATCTCAGGTTCTACTGCGATTGCAAGTAGTTCATAGACACGGGACAAAGGCCTGTCATGGGGAAACCGCCCAAGCATGGCGAATCCAACAGGTCTTCTGCCCATTGACGCCAGGACGGTTATGGTTATGCCTGATAAAAGCCACTGAGTGAGCGTGTCATCATACGGGCCGTATCGACCGAACACCTGTTTGCTCAAACTTCGGATGTAGTTTGAATCAGTCACCCTGGCAGGGATTATCTCGATCTGATTTCTGAAAAACGTCTTGCTTTTATGTCTCTCAGAATGTCCGGATGTTTCAAAATCCTTACCGGTTGTATGAGGTTGACCGGGCCCGGCCTTTCGAAGACGGGCAAATCTTTTGGCCTCTCCATATTTACCGTAACGACCGTGGCTCCCCATGACCCTCAAGTCTCCAGGCTTTTCCAGTAAAGGCTGTGCGTCTTAATCACACGGTTCACAGCCTGCGCCAGTGTCCCCGGATCTGCGTGTGACGCAACCTCCTCATGGTCGGTCTCGGACAGGCCTGCCATTTCTCTCAAAACCGCCTTCACAGAATCCCGTAGGCCATTCAGGTCGTAACCGCCTTCAAGGGTGAACACGATCTTCCCGCCGCAACATGCCTTGGCAATATTCATGATTGAACTTGTCAATGCGGCAAAACCCGCCGGTGTCACCCGCATACCACCCAGAGGATCGTTTTCATGGATGTCAAAACCGGCTGATACCAGGATCAGGTCGGGATCGAACTCCAGGGTAACCGGTTTCAGAATTTTTTCGAAAATACCTGCATATTCTCCGTCGCCGTAGCCCATCGAAAGCGGGACATTTACAGTGAAACCCTCACCTTCCCCTATGCCCACTTCGTTAGTTGAACCGGTACCGGGATAATAGGGGGATTGATGGGTCGAAAAATAGAGGATCGAGGGATCTTCTTCAAATGAATGTTGCGTGCCGTTCCCGTGATGAAGATCCCAGTCAATGATGACGATCCGTTCGAGATTATGGGACTTCTGAGCATATCTCGCACCCACTGCCACATTATTGAAAAGGCAGAAACCCATACCGCGGTCTGCCTCAGCATGGTGCCCCGGCGGTCTCACCAATGCAAAGGCGTTGTCCAGTTGTCCGGATACGACCATGGAGATGGCCTGGCAAAGCCCCCCCGCCGCCAGCAGGGACGCCTCATAAGAACCGGAAGATGTGGTTGTATCAAGGTCCAGACGGGTGAAGTCCTTTCCTTCGGTTGATGCGACCTTGTTCACATATTCCGGCAGATGGACACGGGTAAGCTCATCCATTTCTGCCTGTCTAACCGGAACATCCTGAAATTCCCCCTTCATATCAAGCTCTTCAAGCATGGCATAAATCACTTCAAGTCGCTGGGGGCTTTCCGGATGCCCATCACCCGGTCGGTGATTGATATACCTTTCATCTTTAACTATGCCTGTTTTTCCCATTGTCCTCTCCTGGGGTTAGGGTGGGTTTGAGATTGACTATCGTCGGCTGTCTGTTGTCTATTGTTGTGGGACGGTTGTGGATGCATTTTCCTATCTGTCCAAGAATACCAGAATTCCTCCAGTCGTCAATCGTCAATCGGTGAAATCTCATGTTTTTTGTTATTGCCGGGATACAGCCAAAAACCATTAATCTTGACGACCAACCCAGGATGTGCCCTTCCTGCGGTCTTTACCAGGCACGTCTTAAAAGAGTCAACCACTACCTGTCCGTATTTTTCATCCCTCTCTTCAGAGTGAAAAAAGGTGGCTCTTTTCTGGAATGCCAAAGCTGCGGAAGTGTCTCACTTGAATCAGGGGAAGTGCGGCCCGGTCCTCGTAAAAGTCCCTCCCGCGTTTGCCGGTATTGTGGAAAAACCCTGGGGCCGGGATTCCGCTACTGCCCCTATTGTGGAAAGGCTGTATGAGGAGTTAATGCCCTGTTTATTAAGTCGCCACGGTTTTTGAATGGATGCAGTGTATTTTCAAAACAAGGAAAAAAAGAGCGACCCGGAAAAACTCTGGGGCCGGCCATTTGTCTTTTTGAATCTGGCTTTCTTTCTGGTCTTTTCGAACGTCGCCTTCCTTTATCTCTATCCCCTTGCCCTGGATGCCATGGGGAGTGAGCACCACGTAATCGGACTGGTGATGGGATTGTTTTCCTGTGCGGCGGTCATATCCAGACCGTTTATGGGAAAGATGATCGTCTCGAGGGGAGAACACTGGGTATTTTCCATGGGCATCTTAACGATCCTTTTCGCATCCCTGGGATATATTTTGATAACAACGTTTGGCCCCGCCATGCTGTTCATAAGAGTGATTCACGGATTCGGGTTTTCAGCCGCTGTTTCAGCGGGGTTTTCTCTGGCCGCCAAAACAGTCCATCCTGACAAACGCGGAGAGGCCTTCAGTATTATCGGGGCATCTCTTATGTGTGCCGTGGCACTGGCCCCACCTTTAGGAGAACTTCTGATTCGCCAATGGGGTTTTGAGACCCTTTACATGGCTGCGGCAGGTTCGGTTCCTCTGGCATGGCTCGTCGCGAAAGGGGCTTTTCAACCTTTACCCGGATTTTTGCTTGATGAAGGTAAGAGGACAGTCAAATACGTTTCTCTTTTGAAAAACAGATCATTCTTTTTCCTTCTGATCTCCACAATTATTTTTGCCCATTGCCAGGCAACTGTCCCGAATTTCATTACTTTGATTTCCAGTGAAAGGGGCGTCCCAAGCGGTCGCTTTTTCCTTCTCTCAAACATTGTCGCTGTCCTTGTTCTGCTCACTACGGGAAAACTGGTTGACCGATTCGGAAAATTGTTTTTCATGAAACTTTCCTATCCTGTTTTTTCGCTTGGTATCCTGTTGATTCCCGGAATGATCGGCGGTGCCTTTCATGTGCTTCCCGCAGTCCTGTATGGCGTTGGCATTGCTGTTCTTTTTTCTACGTATAACGCCCTCGCCGCAAGCCATGGGAGCAAGTCCGAGAAACCGGCGATTATGTCCCTTTTTACAGCGACATATGATACAGGTTTTATTACAGGTGCAATTGTTTCAGGATGGTTCGCCCACATGACCAGCCTCGAAATGCTTTTCTGGGCATGCGGACTCTTTGGTTTTATTGGACTTTTTACGGTTGTTTTTTCTCCCATCAAGGAGGAATAGTTGGAGCAAACATGAGTTACGTTCACGGATATTCGAAAAGAGAATCTGAAAGGCTGAGGGACCAATCCGGTATTCTTGAAAACCTTTTGCATTCCGGAACATCCTATCCGGCCGGCAGCAGGGTCCTTGAAGCGGGTTGTGGCGTTGGTGCACAGACAAGAATAATTGCGGGAAAAAGTCCCGATGCTGAAATCACGTCCATTGACATTTCAGAAGAATCCATTTCCACGGCAGAGCTGTTAATAAATAAAGAAAAAATTTCAAATGTAAGCTTTCAGCAGGCAAGCATCCTGGATATGCCTTTTCCCGATGAGTGCTTTGATCACGTATTTGTGTGTTTTGTCCTGGAGCATCTTGAAAATCCTCTCAGCGCCCTTGCGGAGGCAAAAAGGGTACTGAAACCCGGAGGATCCATTACCCTGATTGAAGGCGACCACGGGTCGTGTTTCTGGCACCCGGAAACAAAAGCGTCCCTTGATGTGTGGAATGCCTTTATCACGGCCCAGCAACAGCTCGGGCATGACCCCTTAATTGGGCGGCGGGTATACCCTCTGCTCAAACAGGTTGATTTTAATATAAAGTATGTGTCCCCTCGATGGGTTTACGCAGATTCAAGCAACCCTGATCTCCTGGACGGTGTTGTAAACAGGATCATTGTCCCTATGGTGGAATCGGGGAAGATGCAGATTCTGGAATCCGAACTGATCGACCGACCCAATTGGGACAGCGGTATCGATGATCTTCTCAAATCCGGGACGGCTCCGGAGGGTACGTTTTTTTATACCTGGTTCAAGGGGGTTGGAATAAAAAAATGAGCCGGAAAGCCGGTTATTCCGTTGACCGCAACCGGCTTTTCATCTATAATTGCACAACTTATTTAGAGAAAGGAGAACAGAAATGATTAAGAAAGCAACCGTTATCGGCGCGGGTCAGGTTGGCGCCACAGCGGCCATGCGCCTTGCAGAAAAGGAACTGGCTGATGTCGTCCTGATTGATGTTATTGAAGGTGTTCCCGCTGGAAAGGCCCTTGATCTGATGGAGGCGGCCCCCATTGAAAAGCATGACGCAAACGTCACAGGGGTCACCGGCGACTACAGTGAGGCAAAGGACTCAGATATCGTTATTATAACGGCAGGGATACCCAGAAAGCCGGGTATGAGCCGTGATGACCTCCTGTCCACCAATATGGGGATTATGCGCTCAGTCACGGAGCAGGTGGCTTCAGTCGCCCCTAATGCTATCCTGATTATTGTCAGCAATCCCCTGGATGCCATGTGCCATATTGCATATGAAACCAGCGGATTTCCAAAGAACAGGGTTATCGGGATGGCCGGAGTCCTGGATTCGGCTCGCTTTCGGGCGTTCATATCCATGGAGCTGAATGTCTCTGTTGAAAACACCCATGCCTTCGTACTTGGAGGGCATGGTGACACAATGGTTCCTCTTCCCCGGTTCTCCACTGTTGCGGGCATCCCCATAACGGAATTGATGCCTCCGGAGAGGATCGAAGCACTGGTGGACAGGACGAGAAATGGTGGCGCAGAGATCGTGGGATATCTCAAGACCGGAAGTGCATTCTACGCCCCTTCTGCGGCTGCGGTTGAGATGGCTGAAGCCATTTTGAAAGACAAGAAAAAGATTCTTCCGTGTGCGGCCATCCTGAGCGGAGAATATGGTATTAATGATCTTTTTATCGGAGTTCCTGTTAAGCTCGGTAAAGACGGTATTGAAGAAATTATAGAAATCAAGCTTACAGATGAAGAGAGCAAGGCCCTTAACCATTCAGCAGATGCCGTCCGCACTCTGGTGGAAGACATGAAGCGGTTGAGCGCATAAGTCAACCCTGACGTTGCATAAAATTTGAGTTCAAAACGCTATAGAGCGAGCGAAGCGCTTTTGGTCCAAAGATTTATGCAACGTTAGTGTCAATGGCAAAAACTTAAGGACTGTTTGTATGATTTAGCATCAGAAATTCTTTTCATGTGCGAAAATTTGAACAATCGAATATCGAATACATGAATTCCGAATGACGAAGGAAGGATTTTTTGTCAATCATATAAGATAAATATCGCGAAGCAATTCCATCCTTCGTCACTCGTCACTTGTGATTCGCTATTCGATTGTTCAATTTCTCTTTACATGCAAGTAAAGTCTAATGGTGCAATTTAAAAAATCGTTAAGTTTTTGTCATTGACGTTAGGGTCAACAATAGCCGATTTCAGGGTAGCTGGGCTTGGATGAGACATCTGTACTAGATCATCTTGAGGCATTGGCTTACAGCCTGGAAATACAGGTCCGCTACGAACGCCTGGATAGTGAAACCGCCTTTCCAGGCGGTGGACTTTGCCGGGTAAAGGGTAAGCGCTACATTATTGTCAACTCCGGGGCCACCACAGCAGAGAAAGTTCGAACCCTGACCCGGGCCTTGAGGCGCTTTGATCTCAGCAGTATATATCTTAAACCGGCACTCAGGGATTTACTGGAAGGGCCTGCGGATTAAGATTAATGGGGGCTGCCGGAAGGACCGGCTGCAGAGAAGTTTTCCCTCCGGATATTTTTGCGAGTTACAGGCTCGCGATGATCGCCATCTTTTTTTTCTTTTGCGGTCGAAAACTTGTCTTTGTGTACAGCTCCAGGTATTTGGCCACACCCAGTTTCATATCCTTCCTTTCACACACCTCCTGGATACCACGGATTTCGTGGAACAGATCTAAATGGTTATATATATCTCCGGATATCTGATGAAGATAATCGGATCGAACCACTTTTTCGTCCACTTCAAATCCCCGGCTCCGCATGACCCTTGGACCTGTAAAAACGACCAGTGCCCTCGGTTCGGCAATAATAATATCCCCAAGAGCTGCATAGCTGGCGATTGCCCCCCCTGTGGAAGGATCAGTTAAAATGGAAATATATGGGAGCCCCTGTTTTTTCAGGCGATTGACCGACTCTATTGTCTTGACCATCTGCATAAGGGCCGATATGCCTTCATAGAGTCTTGCACCGCCTGAACTGCAGAGGCTTATTAAAGGCAAATGCTCTTGTATTGCAAAGTCGACCGCTCTTCTAAATTTTTCACCGAATACCACCCCCATTGAACCGCCGCAGTAGTTGAACGAGCCTATTGCCATGACGACCTGAAAGTGATGGATTTGAGCACTTCCGACAACAAGCGATTCCTTGAAATTAGATCGACCTTCCTGCTTGGCAAGGAAGTCCCTGTAGTAATCAGTGATGGCATCTTCTTCCAGGAGCTCAGTTACGCTCAAATTCCTGTACAGTTCATGAAAACTTCCCGGGTCTGCGAGGCAGTCGATCCATCCTGATACCCCCAAAATGTGAGAGTGCCCGCATTCCGGACAAACATTGAAATTGTCAAGAAGCGCCTTCAGAGGAATCAGTTCCCCGCAACCCCCCTTCGCTGCATTGCATTCAACCAATTCTTCGCCGGTTTCTCCCTGCTGAATATCGCCGTAACCGTCATAATCGTCACCCACCTGAATGGCGCCTGAGTGGTTAACGATCTTGATATCCGGTGGTGGTTTTCGAAAGGCCTTTTTGATCGGCTTTTCTATGTACCGTCTGATGTCGTAAAGCGTTCCGCCCCCCTTGTGCACGCCGTAGTTTTTGGCCCTGGCCTCTCTTTTTTTAATCAGTTTTTTTATGCGCATGCGAGACAGATCTTTAATTGCTTTTGAAAGAAAAATATTAATGTTATCGGATAGTTCTCTGGCATTTGTTACATCCTCAGGTGAGGGAACAATACGGTCAATCACGCCCAGATTTTTTAGATTTCTGGCCGTGGGTTTCAAAATTGCCAGGGCGTCTCGGATGCGGGTGGCATCTCGAAATACAATTGCGGCCATGCTTTCGGGCGGAGCCGTGGCATAAAGGGCATCATCCATCTGGCCTCTGATATCGGTTACCTGAATGGCAAGGGCACCACCGCTCCCTCCTTCCCCAAGAACCAGAGAAATGGTCCGGACCGGGATAGTCAGGAACTCCCTTATCAGGTAGGCGATGAAAAAGGCCTGAAACTGCTTGGCCGATTCCATGGAGATGTCCGCACCGTATGTATCGACTATGCAGAAAATGATCGTGTTTTCCGGATCCTGGGTTTGGACCTTTTTTAGAAGTTTCAGGATAAATGAGTGATCTTCGGATGTGAGCATACCGTAATTCAGAATTTTTAAATCCTCGCTGCTTTTTAAATTCTCCGGCTTCGGTTTCTGTTGTCCGATGACGATAAGTTGCTTTTCCATAAACCGGCAGGAACCGGCCACGAGAGATTTGCTGGGGGTTTCGAAGTGCTCAAATCTGGGGAACAGTTTTGAAATGACATCCGTTGCCCTGGGCCTGAACGGATGCCGGGTTCGCTTGGTAAAGATATCTACAATATCTATTTTGGCCATGGTTTTATTCCCTCAAAAGACTGAAGATTTAGAACGAAGCATAGATAACATGGCTCCACATCATTATCAAGAGTTCATTGCGCTATTGCCGGATTGTCACATTCAATGTTTTTTTCATTCTGAGTTCCGTTCATTTTGACAATTCTTTTGGTGAATTCTGATATCTCCTTGAAAATATGTCCCGGGGTAAGAAGTATGCGCTTAAAAATATTAATTACCCCGGGTCCTAAATTTTTTAGTACAGAAGACTTGACCTTTGGGTTAGACCAATTTCCGTCAACCTCTAACGGGTAGATGATGACTCCTTTTGGTGAATTTTCCTTTTCGGTCAGGATATAACCAATAATCGGGACATTGCCTACCACGAAATCTATAGCCTCAAGCGTCTGAATCCAAAAGTCAAAGTCAACCGTTTCTGTGGGGAGGAATATGGTGCCCTGGGCTGTGGCATTGAAGATGGCGCTCTTGAAAATAAAGCTGTCCGTTTCAAGGTTTCCTTCCGTGATATCAACATGCGCTTCAAGGGCTTCAAAATCGAAACCCGTCTTTGAAAAATCCGGCATATCCCAGTTGATCATATTTCGAAGACTGAGAAACTCCAGGATCTTGAAAACAATACCCTGCTCTCTTATTATCTTGCCTTCCTCCAGAAGAATATCGGCACTGCCTGTCAGACCGGAAATAAGGTCCTGTGTTTCCCCGCCTTTTGCAGAGAGCGAGGCCTCTAAAGTTAAGAGCCCTTCGACACCCCTTTTAAAGCCAAGACTATCTTCAAGATCATCAAAAGGTTGTTTTTTCAATTTTATTTCGCACGTAAGGAACAGCCTTTCCGGGCCTTGTTCACCTTTTACATGGCCTTTTGCAGAAACAGTGCCGTGCGCAATTTGAGCATCAACGGTTTTGATACAAAAATCGTTGGATCGGAAATCGCATTCTGCCTTCAACGGGGCAAATGTCAGCTTTTTCCATTTGCCCTTGCGGGCATTTAAAATCAGTTGTATGTCCGAACTTTTCCAGAAAGAACCATGGGTTGAAATTTTGTCTTCAGTGCCGGCTTTTTTCGGTATGAAATCCGAAACATTCAGGAAGTCTGCATTGGCCGTAATTTTCCCTTTTAAACCATCCCAACCCTGCACATCCCCGTGGATATCAAGGAGACTCTCGCCCATGCGCATGCTGAGAGAACGGATGGAGATATCTTTCTCTGCAAAGTTTAATATCATATGGCAATCGTTAACAGGCGAGGCCATTCTGTCCAGATTAAGAGAAATATTCCGACCGGTCACGACTCCTGTAACAGAAGTCTTCGAAGGATCTTTCAATGGGACCTGGACTTCGGCTCTGCAGGACACAACACCCCTAGTCGGCGCGTTTTCATTTCTGAACCGAATTCCTAAATCTTTCAGGAGAAGCTTTTCACTGAACACATTGACATGTATGATATCCTTGCTTATCAGGTCGAAAGAACCGTTCAGTTCAAAAGCAGATTCCCCCAGATTATATTTTAAACTATTGAGGCAAACCTTCTCTCCGGGAAAGATCGCCATATCAAAGACTGCTTCCTTACACTTCTCCGATGGGCAGAGGGAAATTGAATCGGTCTCCAGGGCCACGCCGTCAAGGTTGGTTTCTCCCTGAATCAACCAGACATTCTGTTTTTTGGTGAGAGCGGCTTTTATGGGTATAAGATCCGTTTGTTTTAAAGGAAGAGTAATACCCTGAAAAAAAAGATCTATTATTCCGTTGACATGGACCCTTGATTCAATTCGGGCTTTGCTGACTTTCCATAACCGGTCTGTTGAACCTGAAACCCGAAATTCAGATCTGCCCCAGCGTCCGACGCCTTGAAACTGAGGCTCGCCGTCCCCATCAATGTGAATAGCTGCTTCATTCAGGATAAGGGGCAGATGTAAGCCATTGAGCTCGGTCGAGCAATCCGTGAAATGAAATTCCCCCATAAGGACCCTGGGGTTGCCCCATCCTTTTTCAAAACTGACCCGGCTGCTGCCTTCAAGTTTCCCGGAAACATTCTTAAATCTTTGAAGAAAGCCCCGCGCACCGGAAGGCATCACATCCAGGTTTTCCTGCTGCTTGATATCCTGAAGATCAAAAAGCCCTTCTTCAGACACACAATATGTACGCGCCTCATAAAGACTGCTGACATCCAAAGAGGCACTGGTAATGATCGAATTTCCGAAAACCGCATGGGTAATAGAAGTTGAGAGCGCGCCATTTTCGATGTTCAGTTCTCCTGAAACCCTTTCGAATGGCAAGCCTCCGCCATCCCTAAGCGCATCAATTTCCTTCCACTCAATTTTCATGGAAATGGCTTTCCTGTTTTCGGGTAACCGAAGGTGTTTGAGCTGATCCCGGGTCCCGTTCATTGAAAAATGGACCAAACGGGCATCACCACCCGAGAGAACCGGAAATATCTTTTCTTTAACCCATGGGCGAACAAAGGGGGTCGGAAAAATATTTTTAAAGGTCGCCAGCGGCAAAAAAGGACTTTCAACCTTCAAGGTGAAATGGGGATTCGGTTTGTCTTCAAAAACAATCTTTGAATTTGCAGTCAGCGAAAACCCCGGTCCTTTCAACCGCAGGGTTGAGACCTCAAAGATTTTTTCGGAGTAGAAAGAAGTGAAGTCAGCTTGAAGACCCTCAAAAAGATAATCCTTTGTTTGTCCCTGCCGAACAAAGGAAAATCGAACGTCTTCCGCCGTGATTTTCCCCCGGGCGGACACCGGTCCTTCAAGCGCGACATTGAAATGTATGTCAGCCTCGCCAGTCCCTTTGCTGAATGCCAGAGATTTCGGCCAGGGTACCCAGGTCAACGGAAACTTCCCAGTCCTTAATGTCAACTCGGCAGTAGGATCGCTGCCCTGGTTTTTAAGCGCGTTTATGGTCCCCTGAAGTGTAAAGGGCACACGATCCTTCTCTGAAACTGCCTTGCCACGCATGTTTGCCTGAATCCTGTCAGGATTTTTTTTGTGTGGGTAAATATCAAAATCAAGGTGTTCCAACTTAAAGGGGAGCCCCTTCACAAGTAAACTTCCCTGTCTTATTGAGGCTGAACGAAGTTCTGAAAGGCCTGCAACAATCATATACATGAAGACAGACCCATCAACGACTTCCAGCGGCCCATCACCCTTTACGATGGACATTTCAATTTGAGGCCGGAATACAAAGATTCTGGAGGGAACGATCCTGCCTTTTGTAAGTTCTGAAAAATCGAGTGCAATACTGAGTCTTGAGGCCTCGATGCGTTCGGGTGTCGTCTGTGACTCGGCCACAACGTCGAGTGCACTCAGACCCAATCCGTTTCGAAAACTCAACGTTAAAACCCTGGCGCTAAAATTATACCCTGTGGTCTCGGACAGTTTCGCCAGAAGATAACGCTGAACAGATGAATGGTTCACAAGGGTATTGAGAAGCAGAGCCAATGCTGCGAAAAGGAAGAGCAATATCAGGATTGCTGTGAGGATAGTCCTTAGCTTTTTGTAGCGCATAATGTAAAATAGTCTTGAAGGATTTTTCTGTGGTCAAAGGCAAGGCTGTCGGGGACGGAATCGCTGTCAAAGATTCCCACATCTGCGGCATCGTCAGCGGCTTTGGGTTCTCCTGCGGTCCGGGCGACAAACACAACGGAAATGGTGTGTTGCCTAGGGTCCCTTTGAGGATCAGAGTATGCGCCAAGCTGGTACTGGAGCTCGACCTTCAGGGATGTCTCTTCTTCGGCCTCCCTGACAGCGGCAGATTCAAGGCTTTCGCCGTAATCCACAAAGCCTCCTGGCAGAGCCCATCCGAAAGGAGGATTTTTTCTTTTAATAAGCACAATTCCTCCCGTTTCCATTTCGATGATTATGTCGACGGTTGGAAATGGGTTCCTGTATTTCTCCAATACGTTACCGCAGTGGGGGCATGTGAGTTGATCTTTCATAAAGTGTAATTCTCTGTTACCGGGTTGATTCGGCATAGTATTTTTGTAAATTTGAACCGGATATTTATGCAAAAAACAGACCAGGAGAGGGGTTCCCGGCGATCTTTTCTGTCTACCCGTGGTGAATCTGATCTATCACATATCAGAGCTGCACTTTTTTGTCAAAAAAGCCTTTTAATTTGGCTGGATACAAAAAGTTCAACGGGCTTGTCTATCCCGCCAAAAATGTGCCTATGACGTTTCCCTGACGCGAACGCTAAGTGCATTGCAAAAAATATTTTTCTTTCGTATTGTTAAGGAGTTGTTTGCCTGTTGTTAATAAAATAATAGTATATGACTTTATCGAATCGTGTGAATAACGAGTTGAACATTCAAAGTACATCGAAACCCAAAATTTATCTGGCCGGCCCGGAAGTATTTTTACCTGATCCCATTTCTGTGGGCAGAAAGAAAAAAGATCTCTGCAGGAAATATGGCTTTGAAGGGGTTTTCCCCCTTGATGCCGGCTTTGATTCAATTGATCTTCCGAAACGAGAGCAGGGGCGTAGGATAAGCCAAAATAATGAGCTTCTGATTGGGTCATGCGACCTGCTCATCGCAAACATGACACCGTTCCGGGGTCCCAGTATGGATGTGGGGACCGCGTTCGAAGTTGGTTTCGCCCGCGCCCTTGGAAAACCGGTCTTTGGATATACCAATGATGCAAGAAAGTTCACGGATCGAACAATTGAATTTCTTGGACGAATCGTTGAAAGAAATAATGACCGACTTGAAGATAGCCGTGGGATAGAAATCGAAGACTTCGACCTAATTGATAACTTAATGATCGACGGAGCCGTTTATGCTGCGAGCGGTACCTGGATGGTTGTGCCGGAGGAATCAAAAAAGGATTATTACTCGGATCTTTCTGGATTTGAGGAATGTCTGATTCTAGCGGGAAAATTCATAGAGTATAAGGTGTAAGGTATACGGTAACCGCTCACGGGTTCAGAGGTTCAATGGTTCACGGTTCAGGGTTAACTGCATTTCGTTGACTTTCCTTATAGGCTGAAACCGGCAATGACGGGTAGGGAGCATCAGATCATAGACCTTGTGTGTTTGCTCCCGAGCAGGCTCCCAAGCACCAATATCCATGAATGGTTTTTTCATCACTTTTCAGCTTATAACTCAAGATTCGTAACTGTTTAGGTCTTTACCAATAATGCTTGTCGAACCGTGGGGGTCTCTTTTTAGAAGCCCGCATATTTGTAAGCCATTCCAAAATGACGGCAGATTGATACGCAACTCGTTTTAAGGGACTGACAAAGCGCGTCTTCCGC
>JAFDJF010000190.1 GCA_019307645.1 Deltaproteobacteria bacterium | reverse complement strand
TGAGGCTTTAAATAGGGCGTTTCCCGCGCCAAATTGACCTTCGCTGCCTTTTCGTTGCTTGAAATCCAGGTTTGACGCGTATAATCGCATCCCTACATGAGTGATGCGGACTCCTAAAAAAACATCGCCGCCGCCTAAGCCGACCCGAATTTATTGAGATGTTACAATGACAGTTCCTAAGTTTTCAATAGAACAAGGAGATTCATAATATGTCCGAATCTGTGACACAGGAAGTACAAGAAATTTATGATGAGGGCCTGGAAAAGGGGGCGGAAAAGCTTACTGAGGACAGGATCCAACAGGTAATAAATAATGTATTGAAACAGGAAGCCGGCGCGCGCCTGAAAACATATGTGAAAACATGTATTCATTGTGGCCTCTGCAGCGATGCCTGTCACTATTATCTGTCACATGACAAGGATCCGCAATATTCTCCAGTGGGCAAGGTAAAGCAGACCATGTGGGAAATCCTGAAAAATAAAGGAAGGATCAGCCCTGAGGCCATCAAGAAAATATCAATAATAGCCTCGACTCAGTGTAATTTGTGTAAGCGGTGCGTTCACTATTGCCCCTTCGGGATAGACATCGCCGTTATAATACTCATGGTGCGGCGAATATGTTACAAACTGGGTGTTACGCCGCTTTATATTCAGGACACCGTCCACAGTCATTCTGCCACCATGAATCAGATGTGGCTCAAAGATGATGAATGGCCGGATACGCTGCAGTGGCAGGAAGAGGAGGCCCAGGCAGAAATCCCCGCGTTGCGGATTCCACTTGAAAAGGAGGGCGCGGACATCATGTATTCGGTGATCGCGCCGGAACCCAAATTCCAGGCCCAGTTGATTTATCAGGCGGCTGTAATAATGGATGTGGCCGGCGTAAACTGGACCATGCCGGCGACACCCGGCTGGGACAACAGCGATATGGCCATGTTCACCGGGGACAACGAGATCATGGGCCGACTGAAAAGATGTCATTTTGAGACTGCTGCGAGGCTCAAGGTCAAGAAGATTGTTATGGGAGAATGCGGTCATGCCTTTCGTTCGGTCTATGATGTGGGCAACCGGTGGCTGGGATGGCGTGTGCCACCCATACCCATCGTGCATGCCATTGACTTTTATTATGATCTTCTGAAGGAAGGCAGAATAAAGATTGCCAAAAAATTTGAGGAACCTGTCACCCTCCACGATCCCTGCAATGTGGTCAGAGGCGGTGGTCTGCATGAAAAAGCGCGTTATGTGGTGAATGCCATCTGTGAAAACCTGGTGGAAATGCATCCCAATCGCGAGCATAATTATTGTTGCTGTGCCGGCGGCGGGGTCATAAACTGCGGCCCTCCATATAAGATGACACGCATAAAAGGCAACAGGGTAAAGGCAGAGCAGTTAGAGGATGCAAAATCCAGGGGGGCAACAGTCCTTATTACGCCTTGTCATAACTGCCACAGCGGTCTTGAAGATATTAACCATCATTATGAGCTCGGTTTGGATGTCAAGTTTATTTGTGATATTTTGTATGAAGTCATGGAAAAGCCGGAAGTGGCAGATGAGTAGGATTGAGGAGAGAACAGAATGGGAAAAAGCATCATATATATATTCACATCAGCGATTGTTTCCGTGTTCATACTGGTATCAGCATATTCACAGGAAGACATGACGGTCATGGACAACAGCGTTTTTGATAATCCGCAAAGGGTTTCATCTCTTTTCAAACATGACGAACATAATGAAGCTGCCGGAGTTGAGGATTGCAGCGAATGCCACCATGTTTACAAAGACGGGAAGAAGGTGGAAGATGAATCCTCGGAAGACTCAAGCTGTTCTGACTGTCACGGGAATGAAGCTTCGGGCAATACGCCTGCCCTGATGAAGGCATTTCATGCAAACTGTAAAGGCTGTCATCTGGAGTTAAGCAAAGGCCCGATTATGTGCGGCGAATGCCACAGAAAATAGAGGGTTATGCTCATAAATTAGGAGGGTTTTTATGCCTGGCGATGTAAATGGCGCTGTACTGGTCGTGGGTGGGGGGATTGCCGGGATGCAATCAGCACTCGATCTGGCCAATTCCGGATATTACGTATACCTTTTGGAGGAAAGCCCTGCCATTGGTGGTGTTATGGCTCAATTGGACAAAACCTTTCCCACCAATGATTGTGCCATGTGAATTATCTCTCCAAAACTGGTCGAGGTCGGCCGGCATTTGAACATCGAGATAATCACCTATGCTGATCTTGAATCTGTCGAAGGATCTGCGGGAAACTTCAAGGTAAAAGTCAGGAAGCGTGCGCGCAGTATCAATATGGACCTGTGCACCGGGTGCGGAAGTTGCGTCGAGAACTGCCCGGTGACGAATGAGTTAAAAAAGGTATAAGGTGTAAGGTATAAGGTGTAGGGTAAAAATATTTTGTATTATAGCATGTACCTCAAACCCCAAACCTCAACCCCTAAACCTCTTACAGGTATAGCGATGGAAAGCGAGTTGGATATTGATTGGCAAAAAATTGACGAGATAATAGCTCGATATGACGGAGACCATGAGGCCCTGCTGATGATAATGCAGGATATCAATGATATTTACAATTATGTGCCACCGGAAGTGGTGCCTGTGTTGGTCGACAGGCTGGGTGTAAAGGAAAGTCTGATTTACGGCGTTGCAACATTTTATAAAACCATAAGTCTTGAGCCGCGGGGAAAATATGTTGTCAGTGTCTGCACGGGCACTGCCTGCCACGTACGTGGGGCAGAGAAAATAAAGGATGTATTGCGGGAAAAAATGAACGTAGATGAAGGTCAAACTACTGAAGACCGTCTCTTTACTCTGGAGGCTGTTCGCTGCATAGGCTGTTGTGCTTCGGGACCTGTTATTACCGTGAATAAGGACATCTACGGTGGCCTGGATCGTTCCGGCGTACTTGAAGTTATTTCTGCGTCAGATAAAAATTTTAATCCTCGAAATACTTAATGTATGCCTGCGGTTAAAATTTTTGTCTTCCTTGATCTTGACGAAAAATCCTAGTTTTCGTTCAGACACTAATTAGTGACGGCAGCGTGTAAGGGGTAAGGGCTCACGTCAAAAATGTGAATTTATTTTTGCGCGAACCCTAAGGAGCTTATACCCGGATAATGGCAAGATTAGAAGACAGACAGGCACTAAGAAAGCTCAGAGATTCCTTGCAGAGCCGGCGCCAAAAGGACAAAAAAAGACTGATTTCGCTTTGCGCCGGTTCGGGGTGCGGTGCATATGGAACTGCAAATGTGCATCATGTCCTTACAGAAGAGCTGTCCAGACAGAATATGCAGGATGACGTTGAAGTAAAGCTCTCAGGTTGCCACGGATTCTGTGAAAAGGGGCCTGTCATGGTCGTTCATCCCGAAGGCATCTTTTATCCTCAGGTAAAGGAGGAACATATCCCTGAGATAGTTAACAAGACGATTAAAAACGGAGAAACAGTTGATTCTCTTGTCTATAAAGATCTTTCCACAAAAGAGAAAATTGTTCACGAGCAGGATATCCCCTTCTATAAGCTTCAACAAAGAATCGTTCTCGAGAATAATGGCATAATTGATCCAACCAATATTGAAGATTATCTGGCAGTGGCCGGTTATTCTGCCATGGAAAAAGCACTTTTTGACATGGAACCGGAGCAGATCATTGACCAGATAAAAAGGTCTGGTCTGCGCGGGCGCGGTGGGGGCGGATTTCCGGCCGGGATCAAATGGGAGACATGCAGTCGGCATGAAGGAGAAAAATACGTTGTATGCAATGCAGACGAGGGTGATCCCGGCGCCTATATGGACCGCAGTCTCCTGGAAGGTAATCCACATTGTGTTCTGGAGGGTATGATCATCGGGGCGATCGCCATTGGATCTCATGAAGGATATGTATATGTACGGCATGAATATCCTTTGGCTGTAACAAATCTTGGGCTGGCACTGGACAGCGCAAGGGAAATGGGGCTTTTAGGAGAAAACATTCTCGGATCCGGCTTTGATTTAGACATTTATATCAGCCGCGGCGGCGGAGCGTTTGTATGCGGCGAGTCTACTGCTTTGATGGCCTCCCTTGAGGGCATGCCCGGAAGACCAAGGGCAAAATACATTCACACCGTGTCAAAAGGTTTTCGGCAAAGCCCCACGAACCTCAACAACGTCGAGACATGGGCCAATGTACCGCTGATTATTACTAAAGGAGCGGATTGGTATGCTTCAATAGGGACTCAGGCCAGCAAGGGAACAAAAATATTTTCACTTGTGGGAAAGGTGGTCAACACCGGGCTTGTTGAAGTACCGATGGGGACCAGTCTTCGTACTATTATTTATGACATCGGGGGGGGTATTCCCAAAAAGAAAAAATTCAAGGCTGTCCAAACAGGAGGTCCTTCCGGAGGGTGTATTCCTGAACAGTTCCTGGATCTGGGAGTTGATTTTGATGAATTGCTGAAAGTGGGCTCAATTATGGGCTCCGGCGGTATGATCGTCATGGACCAGGACACATGCATGGTGGATGTGGCCCGGTATTTTCTGGATTTTCTGAAAGAAGAATCCTGCGGTCAATGCAGTCCGTGCCGAGAAGGGATCAAGCAGATGCTGGCGATTTTGACCGATATCTGTGCGGGTCAAGGAAAGGAAGGCGATATCGAACTGCTCGAAGAACTGGGCAGCATGATCCAGAAATTTTCCCTTTGCGGGTTGGGGACCTCTGCCCCCAATCCGGTACTGACAACCATCCTCTTTTTCCGTGATGAGTATGAGGCACATATAAAGGATAAGAAATGCCCGGCTGGTGTGTGTAAGCCGCTTTTTCATTACGAGATTGATGAAAAAGCATGTACCGGCTGCCGGGTGTGCGCACGTAAGTGTCCGCAGGAGGCTATAACCGGCGAAAAAAAGGAACCGCATAAGCTGGACGAGAGTAAATGTATCAAGTGCGGGATCTGTTATGATGGATGTAAGTTCGGGGCTATTCTTATCAAATGATCTGGTAATTACTCCAGTTCAAGGGTTCACGGTTCAAAGGTTCAAGGTTTAGGATTCACCATGGTCTGGAACATTGAATCTCGAGTTATAAATTGAAAAGTCATGAAAAAACCATTCATGGATATTGGCGCTCGGGAACCTGCTCGGGAACAAACGCGCAAGGTCCATGATCTGATTCTCCCTACCGGTAATTGCTGGTTATATTATATACGTTCCAGCCAATGAGGAAGGTCAACGAAATGCAGTTAACCGTGAACCGCTGAACCCTGAACCTAAAAACCTGAGTAGTTACCATGAAGGATTATAACACATGATTACCTTCAAACTTAACGGCAGCGAAGTCCAGGGAGAGGAAGGGCAATATGTTCTTCAGGTCGCCGAGAAATACGGTGTCGAAATCCCGACTTTGTGTCACCACAAAGCCTTGGAGCCGGCCGGGATGTGCAGGCTGTGTACGGTAGAGATTTTTGACGGCCGCAGAACCCGTTATGTCACGGCATGTAATTATCCCATATGGCAAGGCATGGAGGTAAATACTGACACCGAGGCCGTTCGCAACGGCCGTAAACTTATCGTTGAAATGCTGCTTGCCCGCTGCCCTGATGTCCCGGTCATCAAGAGACTCGCCGAAGAATACGGCATCAAAGAGCCGCGTTTTAAAAAGGAAGATGATGATTGTATCCTGTGCGGCCTTTGTACGCGTGTCTGCGAAAAGATGGGAGTCAATGCCATCAGTCTGACAGGTCGCGGTGTGGAAATGGCTGTGGACACCCCTTTCCATGTTCAGACCGATGTATGTATTGCCTGCGGCGCATGCGCCTCTGTTTGTCCTACCGGACATATCAAGCTGGAGGAGATTACCAAGCATGCCATCAAGCCCATAGCTTCCGAGTATGATATGGGTCTCAAGGGCCGTAAACCCATATACATTCCTTATGCCCAGGCAATACCGAATACGCCCGCCATTGACAGGAGTCAATGCGTTTACTTTAAAACCGGTGGGTGTAAGATTTGCACGAAATTCTGCGGCGTGAATGCCATTGATCACTCTCAGGAGGATGAGGTAATAGAGCTGAATGTAGGCGCCATAATCCTTGCCCCGGGTTCCCGTCCTTTCGATCCCTCGAACTTTGCCGCCTATCACTATGCAGAACACCCGAATGTTGTTACCTCAATGGAATTTGAAAGGATTCTCTCAGCCTCCGGTCCCACAATGGGGCATCTTGTCAGACCTTCAGATAAAAAAGAGCCCAAAAAGATTGCTTGGCTTCAGTGCGTAGGCTCTAGAGATATTAACAAATGTGATCACGGTTACTGTTCATCGGTGTGCTGCATGTACGCCATAAAAGAAGCCGCAATTGCGAAGGAACATGCTGGAAGTGACCTGGACTGTGCGGTCTTCTATATGGACTTAAGGACTCACGGCAAAGATTTTGAAAGGTATTATGAAGATGCAAGAGAAAAGCACGGGGTTCGATTTATTAACTCCAGGGTGCCGGCCATTGATATAAACCAGGACACGGATGGTTTAATAATAAAATATACCGAACAAAGCGGGACATTTGCTGAGGAATCTTTTGACATGGTTGTCCTTTCAGTCGGCCTTGAAACAGCGCCTGAGCTGGTTAAACTGGCCGGGGATCTGAATGTTGATCTTACTGAAGGACAATTCTGCAAAACCGGATCATTTCGTCCTGTTGCCACGTCTCAGGACGGCATCTACGTGTGCGGAACCTTTGCAGGCCCCAAGGATATTCCGCAATCCGTCATCGAAGCCAGCTCGGCAGCCGCAGAGGCGGGCGCTCTTTTGAGTAAAGCAAGAAATACGCTCACCAAAGAAAAGGAGGTCCCGGAAGAAAAAAATATTGTGGGTGAAAGGCCACGTATCGGTGTGTTTGTGTGCCATTGCGGCATCAATATCAGCGGTGTCGTCGATGTCCCTGCCGTGCGGGATTATGCCTCGTTACTCCCATATGTGGCATATACCAATGACAGCCTGTATGCTTGCTCTCAGGATTCGCAAGAAAGCATGGCTCAGATTATTGAGCAGCAGAACCTGAACCGGGTTGTGGTTGCGGCCTGTACGCCGAAGACCCATGAGCCCCTGTTCCAGGAGACGATGACTGGCGCGGGTTTGAATAAATATGTATTTGAAATGACCAACATCAGGAATCAGGATTCCTGGGTCCACAAGGACGATCCTGAGATGGCCACTGAAAAGGCCAAGGATCTGGTCCGTATGGCCGTGGCCAAGGTTGCCATGATGGAGCCTCTTAATGAGACCGAGCTGGAGGTAAATCAAAGAGCGCTTGTTGTGGGCGGCGGGATTTCAGGTATGGTTGCCGCCAGGACGCTGGCCGCGCAGGGGTATCCTGTCAGCCTGGTAGAGCAGACTGATTCTCTCGGAGGAAATGCCCTCTCATTTTTTAAAACCTGGAAGGGAGAACATGTGCAATGGGAACTGGCCAATGTGATTCATTCGGTAGAATCCGACAGCAATATTGATATCCATATGAACACTCGTCTCAGCAATGTGGACGGGTTTGTCGGCAATTTTAAGAGTACTTTGAGTTCGAATGGCAAAGAAGAAATTATCGAGCACGGAATTGCAATTGTTGCAACAGGAGCGAACGAATTCAAACCGGATGACTACCTGTATGGGGAAGACGCCAGGGTCCTCACCCATCTGGAACTGGACAGGATGTGCATGAATGAGGACTCGGAGATTCTGAGAAATATGAATAGCGCGGTATTCATTCAATGTGTGGGCTCAAGGATTCCCGAAAGGCCATACTGTTCCAGGGTCTGCTGCACTCATTCCATTGAGGGCGCGCTTCATTTGAAAGAGCTTCATCCGGATATGGATGTCTACATCCTTTTCAGGGATATCCGAACCTACGGAGAGCGGGAATATCTTTACAGAAAGGCCCGTGAAGCCGGTATTATTTTTATTCGGTATTCTCTGGAACAAAAACCCACCGTTAGACCAGGAAAGGATGGGCTTGAAATAGAAGTGATGGACAATGTGTTTGGACATCCCATACTGCTGAGGGCGGATCTCCTTGTGCTGGCTTCTGCAATTGTGTCTCCCAGAGATGAAGCGCTCGCGCAATTTTTCAAGATCCCAATGAATGAAGACGGGTTTTTTATTGAGGCCCACGCAAAGCTCGGACCTTCAGAGTTCGCCACAGGCGGCGTCTTTCTGTGTGGAACAGCCCATTATCCCAAGCCCATAGATGAATCGGTGGCCCAGGCCCAGGCGGCGGCATCGCGTGCGGTCACATTACTGGCCGGAAAAAAGGTCCGGATGAGCGGTACCGTGGCCCAGGTCAATCCTGTATCCTGCAGCAGTTGCGGTGTTTGCGTGGAATTGTGCCCTTACTCTGCTCCGTCACTTGTCAAAGAGGGCCCTTTTGCAGGCAGGGCGGAGATCAATCCTGTGCTGTGCAAGGGATGCGGGCTGTGTGTAGCTTCCTGCCGTTCCGGCGCCTTGAATCTGAAAGGGTTCGGGACAGATCAGATTATGGCGATGATCAATGAAATATAAATTGATTTAGGGATTCAGGGATTATAGGGGTTATACTGAAAAATTCGAATTTTAATATTTTCGGTCATTGCTGTCCAAAATAAATAGGAGATAGGCCTTTTGGCCAGATAACCATTTGTTTTTATCAATAAAAGATAATATGTAGGGTGGGCTGTGCCCACCATTTTGATAGGTGGGCACAGCCCACCCTACATTTTTTGCAAAT
>JAFDJF010000189.1 GCA_019307645.1 Deltaproteobacteria bacterium | reverse complement strand
CATGCTTTTCTGAACCTCATGTAGTGTGAACTACACTTCGGGCCAGAAAATCATGCCTACACACACATTTCACGCACTCTAACACGTTTTTGTTCGAAGTTTTATGCAACGTTAGGGTTCATTTTGACGAGACCATCAAATTTGAGCCTGACGCTGAAATTGGCACCCTAATGAGGCTGTTTCAAATCCATTTAATATTGTCGACGCTGTAATGAACCCATATGGTTTTTCCCGGGTAAATGGCCCGGGCCTGGAGTTGTTGATCTGTCAGGCCAACAGTGAAGGGGTGACTTCCGACAATAATCGTGGCATGCACCAGGCCTGTGATTTTATCCAAAGACAGCAGTGAGACGGTGCCACGGAGGCGGATATCATTGGGGCCTTTTTCCAGATTATCCTCTTTGACAAAAACGGCATCAATTATGGCGAGAGCATCCTTATCCGGTGGTTCAGGTATCCGTATTTCCTGATTATCTGATAACTTTTTCCCCCATTTCCCCTTTTCCAGTTCCTGCCAGGGTCCGAAGACAATGTTTTCGCGGCCCGTTCCAAAAATTTTCCCTTTGAATAGATGCAGCATGTTGTCGCAGATTTCATAAAGCCATTGCCAGTCATGGCTGGCAACAACAAGTGTTGTCCCCCACTCCTGACGGGCTCGCAGGGCGGCTTCTTTGATTAGTTGGGCGCTTACAGCGTCTACACTGGCAGTGGGTTCATCCAGCAGAAGCACCGCTGGTTTCAGTGCCAGCCGGGCTGCCAGGGCCACACGCTGGATCTCCCCACCTGAGAGCGCATACCATGGCCGCCGGGAAAAGTCTTCATATGATAAACCCACCAGTGAAAGCGCTTCACCCACCCGATCCCCCAGGTCTTTATAATTTCCCCGCAACTTAAGGCCATAGGAAACATTCTTGAATACGCTGCGCTTCATAAGGAGGGGCTCCTGGGGTAATAACGTGATCTGGAATCTGGCTTCATCTGAAAAGGGTTCAGCCGAACGGCCATTAAAACTGATCTTTCCCCGCGTTGGCCTTTCAATCAAGCCTAAAAGTCTCAAGAGCGTGCTTTTACCGCTGCCATTGGGACCTACAAGCCCGACAATTGACGAACCCGCGATTCCCAGATGTTTAATATCCAGGACGGGTTTATCATTATAGAAATGAGTTAAAGAGCTGATCTCATACGTCGGCGCATCCACTTTCAGTACCTTCGGCGTAAGAATGAAATGGAGATATTAACAAAAAGAGCAAGGGTCAAAAGAACAATGCCCAGGGCAACGCCCATCCCGAATTGTCCTTTATTTGTCTCCAGTGCAATAGCGGTTGTTATTGTACGGGTCTGCCATTTGATGTTACCTCCCACCATCATGGAAATGCCGACTTCCGTCATGACACGTCCGTATGCGGCTATGGCGCCGGCCAGGATTCCATGCCTGGATTCCCATAAACTGCTTAGAAATAGTTGTTGCCGATTGGCTCCCAGGGACATGATGGTCGTTCGAAGCTTTTTATCCATGCTTTCCACTGCCGTGGCGCTTAGACCGATCACGATGGGTAACGCCAGGATAGCCTGGCCAATGGCGATACCGGGCAAAGTAAAAAGAAGCCCGAAATCGCCCAACGGGCCTCGATGTGTCAAAAACGCGTACACAAGAAGGCCGATAAACACGGTGGGCAAGGCCATCAGCGTATCCACAATGGTCCTGATAGATTTTTTGCCGCTAAACTCGAAATAGCCCAGGCAAAATCCAAGCGGTATCCCGATAATCAGGCTGCACCCCATTGAACAGCTTGATACTTTTATGGTGGCCGTTATCGCAGAGTAGGTTTCAGCGTTACCTGTGATCAATAAATGTATGGCCTGGAAAAATCCCTCGAGTATAAATTCCATGTCAGTTCCAGTCTCGAGACTGCTTTGAAAAAGCTAAAGTGCTGCTAAGGGTTCGCGTAAAGTGCTGCTAATGGTTTAAAGCACTTTTCGCATTCGGCGTAAATAAAGGTTTTTCCAATAGCTTGAAATCCTTCACCATTCGCTGAGCTTCCGGACCGGTCATCCATTCAATGAATTTCGTGGCCAGGTCGTATTTGACATTCGGGCAATGTTTTGGATTTACCGCTATGACGCTGTATTGATTTAACAATGCTTTGTCGCCTTCCACTAAGATCTTAAGCGAAGGATTTCCATCCATATTGTCTTCCCACTTGATGTAGGTGCCTCTGTCCGTCATGGTATAACCATTACGTTCTGCTGAAATATTAATAGTTGTAAGCATTCCCTGGCCGGTCTGAATATACCATCCCTCTTTATCAGGCACTTGAAGTTCCGCCGCTTTCCACAGGGAAAGTTCTTTTTTGTGTGTTCCGGAATTATCACCACGGCTGACGAAAGTTACCTGCTTATTTTTCAATATCTTCAATGCATCTTTGATATCCTTTCCTTTAATTCCAGTGGGGTCCGCTGCCGGCCCGATAATCACAAAATCGTTGTACATGATTTCACTCCGATCAACACCATACCCTTCCTCCACAAATTTCTTTTCTGCAGGTGGTGCATGCACCATGAGGATGTCTACATCACAATTTTCACCCAATTTCAGGGCCTTTCCAGTTCCAGTTGCTGTCCAACGCAACTCAATGCCTGTGGCTTTTTTAAATTTGGGGGCAAGATAATCCAGTAGACCCGTATTATCCGTGCTGGTCGTGGTCGCCATCATCAATACTTTTTTATTTTCAGCGCAGGCTGACGCGGTGAATAACAGGATAAACAGGCTGACAAAAAGAATTGATCCCGCTTTTTTCGTTACCTGCAACATATCGTGGTCTCCTCTGCTCTAAGGGCTCGCGCAAAAATGTGAATTTATTTTTGCGCGAACCCTAAGTTTTGATGAAAAGACGGTTTACCCAAAATTCCTTTCTCAAGGAATCCAATGGCGCAAGACCTGTCATTTTTAGTGATCATGTTGATATGTGAAATTTAACAACTACTAATTATGGTCAGAAATTTCAATATATTTTAATGCTGTGGATTAGATTGTCTAGAATTACAAAAACAAACTGTTAACAACTCATGAAGACCTTTGCCGGTAAGAGCTAACATTGAAAAAGTGATAGGCGTAAAGACGTCAAAGTGCTTGAGGCTACCGGTCATAATGATTGAAGGCAGTCCTTTTCTAATAAAATCCGGAATCATTGAGCTCTCCTATCCACAAGAGCACCGGGCAAGATGTATTTGAATGTTATTCTGGGTAATATATGGTTATTAATAGCTTGTATAATATGTTGACTAATTATTTATAAAATAAATTGACAAGTAATTACCAATATGATTCATTGTCCCCGGACAAAATGCCGGGGCCGCCCCTTTAAGAGAAAATAGAACATTGAATCCTTTTTGTGGCAGCAGTTGAGTCGGCAGAGAAATAAGGGAGGGGAGACAGAATGAAACAAGGCAGATGGTTTGGATTACTTTTATTAACACTCATAATGAGTTCCGGTTTGGCAAGGCAAGTATATGCACAGGGCTCAATGGATAACACTGAGGTTTATTCGCTGGGGGAAGTCGTCGTGACCGGAGAAAGGGGGGGGGGTTGAAGCCATTGGAACTGTTATGGAAGTCACGGCTAAAGACATTGAGGATAAGAATGCGAGAACATTGGACGAGGCCCTGGAACTGCTTCCCGGTCTTGATGTGCGAACCGGGGCCCAGGGCATACCCCGCATAAATTTGAGGGGGCTTCGTTCCCGGCACGTCATCCTGCTTCTGAACGGTATTCCGTTCAATTCCACTTATGACGGACAATTTGACCCATCCGCCATCCCGACCGAAAACATTGCTAAAATCAAACTAACCTACGGCACACATTCAGTTCTGTATGGCCAGGGAGGGCTTGGAGGTGTCATCAACATCATAACAAAAAAGGGAAAACAGGGTTTCAACGGAGGCCTCTCAGGGGAAATAGACGAAAGGGGCGGTAAACTCGGACGTTTTAACATGTCAGGTGGTGGCGAAAAATATGACTTTTTCTTAAGCGGCAGCGCAGAGAATTCGGATGGATTTCGACTGTCTCATGATTTTGATGCAACCCCTGAAGAAGGTGGCGGCCTGAGGGAGAACAGCGATAATGAGAGAGAAAATCTCTTCGCAAATGTAGGGTTCGCGGCTGGGGAGGACTGGAAAATTGGCTTGATTGTACAAGGCTCAGACGGTGAGTTTGGAAAACCACCTTCTGTCATAAATGATAGAAATGATCCCTTTGCCAAAAGGCCAAAATACGAGCGGGTGGAGGACTATGATGGCTTCTCTGCGCAGCTCACGGCCAGCTACGATCCGGAGACCCCTTTCGGGCTTCGCGCATGGGTTTTTTACAACGAATTGGAGGAGGATCTGGCCAGGTATGACGACTCCAATTACAATTCGATCACTCAAAGACGTAGCTATCGGAAGGACGACAAAACCCGCAGACAGGGTGGCACCCTTCAGACCAGTTATGAGCTCGGCAGGGCAGGTCGTCTGGTGGGGGCGTTTTCTGCCCGGACGGATGAGTATGAATCCGACGGGGCAAACGGGAGAGGGGACCCCATCGATTCAGATGAAGATCTGGAAATCTATAGTGTGGCCCTGGAGTACGATGTTTCCCCGTTTTCAAACTTTGAGTTTGTCGTGGGTTACAGCTACCACTGGTTGGATAAAGACGGCGGCAGAGATGATGACCGGGGCAGTTTTCTAGTGGGAACCCGATATCATATCTCTGAGAAGACCCGTGCCAGGGCATCTGTTGCAAGAAAAATTCGGTTTCCTTCCATCAAACAGCTTTATAATACAGACGGCGGAAACCCCGATTTAACCACTGAAAAGTCTACCAACTATGAGTTGGGAATTACCCATCAGCTCCCGTGGGACATGGAAGCGGATCTGGTGGGGTTCTGGATCGATGTGGACGACTACATTGAAAAGGATTCCATAACAGACATATATGAGAATCATGATGAGTATCGTTTCAGAGGCATTGAGTTCACCCTGGAAAAACGGTTTATGGAAACCGGATCCGTGCGCCTGGGATACACCTACCTGGATTCGGAAGACAGATCATCCGGCACACAGGTAGACGAACTGGAATACCGTCCTGAACACAAAATTGCCCTGGATGGCCGCTATGCCTGGAATTTCGGACTTTCAGCATATGCAAACGTCATGTACCTGGCTGACCAGTACCATTACTCGGACACAGATCCGTTGTTGAAACGAAAGCTGAACAGTTATACCCTTGTGGATGTCAAACTTGAACAGAAGTTCATAAGTGAATGGTTTTATGCCTATGCAGGAGCGAACAACCTCTTTGACAAGGATTATGAGGAAAGCTATGGGTTCCCCCAGGCGGGCCGTATGGTATATGGCGGGATGAAGGTGGCATTCTAATTTGACCGAAAAAAGGCGCACACTACTTTATTCAACGATATTTTTGGCCCCGCTTGCCTGTATTTTTATCTCTCTCTGTGTGGGTCGGTATCCCCTGCCGGTAGTCGAGGTGATCAAGACGCTGGGGTGCCGGCTTTGGCCGGGGGATTGCACGACTCCGGACATATATCAGAAAATCATATGGGAAATACGACTGCCGCGCGCCCTGCTGGGAAGCCTGGTCGGCGCATGCCTGGCAATCAGCGGAACAGCCTTCCAGGGACTTTTTCGTAACCCCCTGGTCAGTTCGGGAATCCTGGGGGTCAGCTCAGGCGCCGGTTTCGGGGATGCGCTGGCCATTCTGTTGTTTAATCCCGTGGCAGTAGAATATCCGCTCGCACTTGTTTTTGGCATTCTCGCA
>JAFDJF010000188.1 GCA_019307645.1 Deltaproteobacteria bacterium | reverse complement strand
TCTCTTCATCGTCCTTCCTTTTCCGGGCCTCTTCGATCTTTTCCGTGAGTTCGTCAATGTCGCAAGGTTTTGTGAGATAGTCATAGGCCCCCAGTTTGACGGCTTCCATGGCAGTGTCTATGGCGCCATGCCCCGTAAGGATAAGGGTCTCTGTAAAGAGGCCTAACTTCTTGATTTCCTTCAGCGTGGCGATCCCGTCCATGCCCGGCATCTTCAAGTCGAGTACCACCACGTCGAAATCATCCTCTTCGAGGGCGCGGATGGCGCCCTCCCCATTGTTTACAGCAGTGACTTGATATCCCCTCGTAGTCAGTAATGACGACATATTTTCCGTGAATACAACTTCATCATCTACCAGCAGCACTTTGAAACCAATCATCTTTACCTCCTTTGGAGCAGGAACGCCCCATTTAAGTGTCTTTTGTTTGATATCCGATGCTGTTTTCCAGGCCGGCCGGTGGAGTAACGGGGAACAAGACGGAGAACGCCGTTCCCTCCCCTGGCTCGCTCTCGACCGTGATATCCCCTCCCAGTCGTTTGATTATGCTGTAGCATATGGAAAGCCCCAGTCCGGTCCCCTTTCCCACCGGCTTGGTGGTGAAGAAAGGATCGAATATCTTGTCAAGATGTTCCGGCCGGATTCCTGCTCCCTTGTCAGAAATGGTTACTTTGACCGTCCTGCCGGGATCCTCGGCAGTGGTGGAGATATTGATACTTCCATATGGCTTTCCATCATGGGCATCCACAGCGTTTGTTATTAAATTCAGAAAGACCTGTTGAAGCTGAGAAGGGTCGGATAGAATTGCCGGGAGTTGATCGCTGAAGTCGGCAAAGAACTTGATACCGCCCGATTTGGCCTCCCGTTCCATAAGCTCGATTATTTCCTTCAGGAATGCATTGAGGTCCACCTCCTCTATCCTGGATGTGGTTCGTCGCGAAAATCGCAACAAATTCTGTGTCGTGTTCTTGCAGCGTTTGAGTTGAGTATTGATCTGCGACAAGGACTTATCCAATTGGGCACTGAACTCGGGATCCAGATTGGGTGTTCGTTCTGCTTTGTCGAGAAGAATCTGACGTTCGGTCATGATGATTCCCAAAGGGTTATTGATGTCATGAGCCACGCCTGCAGAGAGTTCTCCAATAGCTGCCATCTTGCCTGTCTGTATCAGTTGTCTGTTCATATGGTTGGTCTCCATATCGCGCTTTTTGATGATCCTGATCATGGGTCTTGTGACAAAAAAAGAAACCAGGAGGATGACAAGAACGCTCAGGTTCAGGAATATCAGAGAAGCACGGTTTGCATAATTGACCCTGTTGAATGCCTCGGAATAGTTTTGTTTCACCACAAGCATCCAGCGCACCGCTTTCAGCCATACATGGGCAATTATCTGTTTCTGAGAATCCCCCGACTCAATTGTCTGGACCATGATTCCCTGATGAAACGACTGGGCCGGCAAGGAAGTCTTGTCCATGATATTACCGCCGAATCGCGGTCTCGTTTGGAAGACACCCTCGCTGTTCAAGAGGTACACCTCGCCGGTATTGCCTATCTTCACGTCTTCAACCAGAGAACGAAAGACTTCCGCATCTATGGTGGCCCGCAGAATCCATTTCTGCCCGTTCTCGGTCCGGGAGACGGCAATGATAAAATGAGGCACTTTTCGGAAACCCAGGAACATGTCGCTTATGCAGACCCCTTTTTCCATGACCTCCTTGAACCAGAAGGTCTGGGCGTAGTTCGTGTCCCTCAGATCGTAAGGGCCGATGTAGGCCATGTGTTTTCCGGCATGACTGATAATGCCCAGGTCCATGAAAGTCTTTCCGTATTCTTTTTTCATTGCGAGGTTCATTTCTTGAAAAACCTTGGCAAGGTTTGCCCTGTCCCTCAAGTACTCCAGCGCGTGGGTTTGAGCAATGAGCTGGATGCTTGACCTCTGATTGTTCAGGAACAGCTCTATTGCTTTTTGATGTCGCGCGATACGCTCCTGAAAGCTCATCAACATGCTGGACCTTGCGAACATGGAGTAGTAAACGCTGATTCCCCACCCCACCAGGAGAAGGGGGACAAGCGAACTGACGAGCGCAATCAAGACGTATTTTCTAAACAGTCTGGAATAGTCAACTTCAGGTTGCCCATCCCAGGTGCCTTTGTCGGTCTTGTCGGTTGGTAGATCCATACTGGTTGCTCATTGCGGGTTGCTCGTTGTTTGTAATAATCCTCCAAACATGCTCTACCTTTATGTTCCGAGGTCAGGCGCTCTGTACATACATCCGCTTAAAAGGGCCAGATAAACGGAATCAGTGCGCTTGCCACAAGCAACATCAACAGATTCATGGCGATGCCGATTTTCAGGTAGTCGGAAAACCGATAACCGCCCGACCCGAACACCATCATGTTGGTTTGGTGACCGCCCTTGGACACGGCGACCGCCGCCACGTTGTAGATCTGGCGGAAATGTCCCCCTACAATGCTCCGTCCGATTAATCGACAGGAATTGGAAGCGGGGAATCTGCACCTCTTTGCCCATCCCTCCCAACCCATAGTTCATCTCCTTCATTTGTGTAATTTTGTTAAAACACTGGTTTTCCCAGAGCAAATTGCGCGAAGTTTAGTTCAATTTCAAATTGATCATCCATTATTTATTCGTTTAATTTCATCATTATTTTTGTCTACAACCATTTTCGAGCTAACATCTTTGGCATTAACCATCTCTCATCTCAGCATTCAGACAATTCATTTCAAACGTTAGCATGAAATGTGCCATCGAATCATAATTCGCAAATATGACATAGAATCAAACAGTTGCCTTTTTGATACATGAAAGCGATATTACCACACGCTTGAAATTTAGAAGATTTTAGAATCGTTTTTTAGAAAAATTCCAACCATGCGGTTAGTTTTCTCGCAGCCGTTCAAGGGTTCAGATCATAGACCTCGTGCGTTTGTTTCCCATATAGGGTTTACACAATGTATACTGATCTTCCTGATTTTGAATTTTCTCTAATTTTCATTTCGAAATTTTTCTAAATCTTTCCTTTCAGAATCCTCGCCTTTAAATGTAATGACACCTATCTCTATGACTTTATTCAACTTCCCGGCCAAATGCCTTGTGGCACGCTTCGTGCTAATCAAGAAATATGAAGACGTTAACCACTAGCAATATCTTATGGGGCACATGAGGGCAAAAAAATGGACCTTTTCAATGAGCTAAAAAAGATGAACATATTACTCATAGACGATGACGAGTGGGTGAGAGATTCAATGAATTTGTTTTTTGAAACAGAAGGATGTCATTTAACGGCGCTGGAGACAGCAGAAGATGCCTTAAAAGCCCTCAATCTTCAGGACTATGACATAATCATCGCTGACTATAGATTGCCAGGCATGGACGGTCTCGATTTTTTTAAGCGGATCGGGGGATTCAATTCCGATGCCATAAAAATACTCATAACCGCCTATGGAAGCAAAGAGGTTGTCGCGGAAGCAGGCAAACATGGTGTTCAGGCCTTCATTGAAAAGCCTTTTACGTCCGACATCATTGAAGGATCTTTGTCCTCGTTAATAGAAGCACGCAAATCCAGAAAAAAAGGCACATGACAAAGGAATAGTAAAAAGGAGGTCGCAACATTGATGAACTCGTAAAAAGTCGTCACTCCGGTGAAAACCGGAGTCCAGACCAGCTGGAACCATTTGATATAACTGGATTCCGGCCTTCGCCGGAATGACGAGAAATGGTGTTTTCCGACTTTTTACGGAATCGTCAACATTGCTCGCAGGAAAGATGAAAACCAACAGATAAATCATCATAAATTTAAAGGAGGCCGACATGACAGTATATATCGGGGGCATAAAATACGTGCCCGGGACCTATGCAAAAAAAAGACCGGGAGCAGCGGAGATTGCCGATAAATATATGCGAGAATGGGACAATGTGCGATTGGAACGGGCCAGGCCCGGCCAGGAAATTCTGCCCGCCGTTTGTTTCTCCCGCAAGATAGGCGTCGGGGCGCTGGAGGTTGCGGATATACTGGCGGAGAAATTAAATTACCGGGTGATTGACCGGGAAATTATCGAACACATAGCCAATCAAGCGGAATTGAGCGAAAAGACCGTCACTATCTTTGATGAACGTTACCCTGGAAAACTGAACGAGTTCCTGGCCTTTGCCTTTGGGGAAAAATCCTTCATAAGAAGCGACTATACCAGGCATTTATTCAGAGCCATTTTTGCTGCTGCCGGGCTGGCACCCACTATTTTTGTGGGGAGGGGGGCGCATCTTGTATTGCCGCGTGACAGGGTTCTGGCCGTCAGATTCATCTGTTCCAGGGAGTATCGTGTCAAACGCCTGTCTCAAATACTCAAGGTAAAAGCAAAGGAAGCTGATAGCAAACTGGACCAAATCGATAAGGAACAAAAAGACTTCTTCAAAAAGGCATACGGCTTAAAGGACGCATCCCCTTATGAGTTTGATATGGTCATCAACTGTGACTATATCAGCGAACCTGAATGGGCTGCGGAACTCGTCGCACAGGCCTTTAAAAGCAAATTTGCTGATTGAAGTTCTGAATAGCTGGATAAATCCTGTCAAAATTTTTTTGACGATTTTTTTGACTTTGGCTGCTCAGAAAGACTATAAGCAAATGGCGAATTTCAACAGATAACAGGATTGCGAGCAATTCGTCTATCCATGAACCAAACAGGTCAGGAGAAAAAATGGAACCGATCAAACTTGTCCAAACCTGGGATCCCGTTGCGGGGAGAAAGCAGGAATATGCCTCCTTTATTACCGATGAATTTAGACCCGCCATGCAGGCCCTGGGTTTGGAGATCGTTGCAGGGTGGTACGTGCTGGTGGGACAGGGCCCTCACATCCTGGTTGAGAGCATGGCAGATTCGCTGGACCAGGTGGAACAGGCCCTGCATGATCAAAGGCTCCGGGAAATGCTCGGCCGCTTCAGGAACATGGTTTCACGGTATTCCTGCAGCGTGCTCGTGCCCACCGGGAGGGTGGCCAAAGACCATCGTCAGGTGCCGGTGCCTCAGGGGATCAAATTTATCCAGTCCTGGGATGTCCAGCCCGGGCAAAATGAGGAATATGATCGTTTTGTACAGGAAGTGCATCTTGCGAAAATGGAAGACCTCGGGCTGGAGATCATTGCCGGCTGGCAGATCATGATCGGCTCCGGGCCCGAAATCCTGTCTGAGGCCCTGGCCCCGGACCTTCCCGCCCTTGGCAAGGCCCTGGGAGACGAGCGCTATCTCCGCATGATCACGCAGATGGAAGATCTGGTGACCAACTACGAGTGCCGGATCCTTGTACGACACAGGTTTTTTCTGGACACGCTTTACAAAATACATGGCCGGGCTATCAGGGGTGTTGACGCCGAAGAGATCCATCCCATGGTCGGACCCGTCGTAGGATAGGAGAGGAGGAAAAGATGCAACAGGAAACGAATGAATTAAAGGAGTTATATTCTGTTCCGGACGCCTTTCGCAGGCAGGCCCGTATCTCCAGCCGTGAGGCCTATGACCGCCTGTATGCGCGCTCCATTGAGGATCCGGAAGGATTTTGGTCGGAGCAGGCAAATGATCTTCTTACGTGGCACAAACCTTGGGACAGGACCCTGGAATATGACTTTCACAAAGGCCGGGTCGCCTGGTTTCAGGGAGGCAAGTTGAACGCTACCTATAACTGTCTGGATCGGCACATCCGGACCTGGCGGCGCAACAAGGCGGCCATCATCTTTGAAGGGGAACGCATCGGTGACAGCCGTACCTTCACCTACCAGGATGTCTTTTACGAGGTCAACAAACTGGCC